>DAOPJF010000394.1:0-3100 GCA_035399525.1 Candidatus Krumholzibacteriia bacterium
CCATGACCGTACCGCATCGAGGGCGAACTGGGCCTGTTCCGACGCGGTACGGTCATGGCGCCGGTCACCGCCGGACGCGCCGACACGCTGTACGTGCGCTGGGGCGCCTGGCCGCTGTTCGCCCTGCTCTTGGGCTGGGTGGCCGCGGCCCTGGTCCGCGACCCGCGTGCCCGGGGAGGACGCCCGTGATCGGCGCGCGCCACGTCTTCACCTGGTGCCCCCACTGCCGCGAGCGCCTCGAGGCGCGGCCCGACGGCGGCGCCGAGCGACCGACCTGTCCGTCCTGCGGCTTCGTCCAGTACCTGAACCCGGCGCCGGGCGCGGGCGTGGTGCTGCTGCGCGGCCGCGACGTCTGCCTGGTGCGGCGGAAGTTCGAACCCAGGGCCGGCTTCTGGTCCCTGCCCACGGGCTTCATGGAGTGGCAGGAGTCCGCCCCCGAGACCGCCGTGCGCGAGGCGCGCGAGGAGACGGGCCTGCAGGTGCGCCTGACCGGACTGTACGACGTGGAGGCGGGCATCCTGCCGCCGGACCGCCCGGTGCTGGTGGTGTTCTACCGCGCCGAGGAGACCGGCGGCGCGCTCTGCGCCGGCGACGACGCCGACGAGGTGGGCTTCTTCCCGCCCGACCGGCCGCCGGGCCCGGTGGCCTTCGCGGCGCACCGACGCATCCTGGCGCGGCTGGCCGCCGAGCTGGCCGCCGAACCGGCCGCAGACCGGAAGGACCCGCGATGAGCGACCCCGTGCGCCTGGCCGTGCTGCTCTCGGGCAGCGGCCGCACCCTGGAGAACTTCCTGGCCCGCGTGGCCGACGGCACGCTGCCCGTGCGCATCGCGGCGGTCGTCTCGAGCCGGGGCGACGTGCGAGGCGTCGAGGTGGCGCGCGAGGCGGGGCTGCCCTGCGCGGTGTTCCGCCGCCGCGACCATGCCGACGCCGCGGCCCACAGCGCGGCCATCAACGCCTGGCTCGCGCCGCACCGGCCCGAGATCATCGCCCTGGCCGGCTACCTCTGCTTCTACATGCCGCCGCAGGGGTTCACCGGCCCGGTGGTGAACATCCACCCGGCGCTGCTGCCGAAGTTCGGCGGGCAGGGCATGTACGGCGACCGCGTACACGAGGCGGTCATCGCCGCGGGCGAGACCGAGAGCGGCTGCACCGTGCACCGGGTCAGCGACCGCTACGACGAGGGCGCCATCCTGGCCCAGGCGCGGGTGCCGGTCGAGCCGGGCGACGACGCCCACCGCCTGGCCGACCGGGTGTTCGCCGCCGAGTGCGCGCTCTACCCGCGGGTGCTGGCCGAGCTGGCGGCGAAGCTGCGCTGAACCGGCCGTCGATCGCCGAACGCAGGAAGCCCCCGGCCCGAAGGCCGGGGGCTTCCTCGTCGAGGCCGGGACGTCGCGCCTAGGCCACGCCGCCGCACACGTCGCTGCTGCCGCCGGGCGTCGGGTCGGCCGGATCGCCCGTGGTCAGGAAGCGGTGGATGGCGTCGGCGGCCTTGCGGCCCTGGCCCATGGCCAGGATCACCGTGGCGCCGCCGGTGACGATGTCGCCCGCGGCGAAGGTGTCCGGGAAGGACGTCTGCATCCACTGGTTGATGACGATGGTGCCCTTCTTCGGGTCGCGCTTCAGGTCGGGGCAGTCGTTCGTCAGCAGGGGATTGGGGCCCTGGCCGATGGAGATGACCACCGTGTCGACGGCCCACTCCTTGATGCGGCCCTCGACGGGCACCGGGCGGCGGCGCCCGCTGGCGTCGGGCTCGCCCAGCGCCATCTCCTGGCAGCGGATCGCGCCCACGGCGCCGGTGCCGTCATCGACGATCTCCAGCGGCGAGTGCAGCAGCTGGAAGTCGATGCCCTCCTGCTCGGCGTGGTGGATCTCCTCGACGCGCGCCGGCATCTCCAGGCGGCTGCGGCGGTACACCAGGTACACGATCTCCGGCTGCAGGCGCTTGGCCGTGCGCGCCGAGTCCATGGCGGTGTTGCCGGCGCCGATCACGGCGATGCGCTTGATCTGCTTGACCGGCGTGTCCGCGCCCTCGGGGAATTTGTAGCCGCCCATCAGGTTCACGCGCGTCAGGAACTCGTTGGCGCTGTACACGCCGTTGAGGTTCTCGCCGGGGATGCCCAGGAACCAGGGCAGGCCCGCGCCCGTGCCGATGAACGTGGCGTCGAAGCGGTCGCGGATCGAGTCGAGGCTCTCGGCCTTCCCGACGGGGTAGTTCATGACGAACTTCACACCCATCTCCTTCATGCCCTCGATCTCGCGCACGAGGATCTCCTTGGGCAGGCGGAACTGGGGGATGCCGTAGAACAGCACGCCGCCGGGCTTGTGCAGCGCCTCGAACACCGTCACGTCGTGGCCCTTCTGGGCCAGGTCGCTGGCGGCGGTCAGGCCGGCCGGGCCCGAGCCGATGATCGCGACCTTCTTGCCGGTCGCCGGCGCGCACTCGGGCGTGATGACCAGGTCGTGCTCCATGGCGTAGTCGCCCAGGAAGCGCTCGACGCGGCCGATGCCGCCGGGGTCGCGGCCCTTGTCCGGCTTGTTCAGGGTGCAGACCATCTCGCACTGGTCCTCCTGGGGGCAGACGCGCCCGCAGATGGCCGGCAGGAAGTTCTTCTCCTTGATCTTGCGCAGGGCGTCCTCGTAGCGCTGGTCGCCCACCAGGCCCAGGAAGGCCGGGATGTCGATGCCCACCGGGCAGCCGCGCACGCAGGGCTTGTCCTTGCACTGGATGCAGCGCAACGCCTCCTGCGTGGCCTCGATCTCGTTGTAGCCCAGCGGCACTTCCTCGAAGTTGTAGATGCGGGCGTTGGGCGCCTGCTCGCGCATGGGCGTCTTGGTCTTGCTCTTGTTGATCTCGCGCCTGGGCTTGTTCACGTCGCTCATCGGTTCCCTCCCTGGGCCTGGCGGTCGGCGGCATCGGCGGCCTCGACCATGCGGCAGTGGTGATCGAGCGACGTGCGCTCCTCGGGCCTGTAGTAGCTGAGCCGGGTGATCAGCTCGTCGAAGTCGACCTTGTGGCCGTCGAACTCGGGACCCTCGACGCAGGCGAAGCGGGTCTCGCCGCCCACCGTCACGCGGCAGGCGCCGCACATGCCGGTGCC
>DAOPJF010000395.1:0-3066 GCA_035399525.1 Candidatus Krumholzibacteriia bacterium
GGCGCGCCCGGACGCCGTCGCGCTGGTCAACCCGCGCCGCGAGGACGCCACCTATCCCAACGGCGAGCTGTGCGGCGTGGCGGTGGCCTTCAAGTTCGCCCAGGCCCTCAAGCAGACCGAGCCCTCGTGCCTGCCCGACGACTTCCTGTGCTCGGTGCTGGACCTGGTGGCGCTGGGCCTGGTGGCCGACCAGATGGCGCTGGTGGGCGAGAACCGCATCCTGGTCAAGAAGGGGCTCGAGCGCTTCAACGACCGGCAGACCATCCGGCCGGGCCTGGCCGCCCTGCTGGCGGTCAGCGGGCTGGACCGCGGCTTCCCCGTGACCACCTCCGACTTCGCCTACCAGCTGGCGCCGCGGCTGAACGCCTGCGGGCGCATCGGGCGCGTGATGACCGCGCTCGAGCTGCTGCTGACGCGCGACCCGGCGCAGGCCCGCCGCCTGGCCGAGGAGGCCGACCGCACCAACACCCGCCGCAAGGAGCAGGACCTGCTGCTGAAGGAGGAAGCCATCGAGATGGCCGTGCCCTACGTGCGGCGGGGCGACCCGGGCCTGGTGCTGGCCTCGAGCGCCTGGCACAAGGGCATCATCGGCATCGGCGCCGCGCGGCTGGTCGAGCAGTACCAGCTGCCGGTCATCCTCATCGCCATCGAGGGCGACGAGGCGCGCGGCTCGGCGCGCAGCGTGCCCAACGTCGACGTGAAGGAGGTGCTCGACACCTGCGGCGAGCACCTGCTGCGGCACGGCGGCCACGCCCAGGCCGCGGGCATGACCCTGCGCGCGCGGGACATCGACCGCTTCCGCGAGAGCTTCCTGTCGGCCCTGCGCGAGCACCCGCACACCGGGCCGGTGCCCGAGGGCTACGACCTGGACCTGTCGCTGCACGACCTGTGCCGCACCGACGTGGTGCGCCTGGTGCGCGAGCTCGAGCACCTCGAGCCCTTCGGCTCGGGCAACCGCAAGCCCGTGTTCCTGTGCCGCGGCGTGCGCCTGCAGCGGCCGCCCACCTACCTCAGCGGCGGCGCGCACCTGCGCTTCGCCTTCCGGGCGGCCCAGCGCAACGGGGGCGAGCAGCCGCCGGCCCTGACGCGCGAGTTCGTGTCGTTCGGCTGCGGCGACGCCTGGCGGCGCATGCTCGATCGCGAGGGCATGGGCGCGCGCGACCTGCTCGAACGCCAGTGGGACATCCTGTTCCAGGTGGGGCGCAGCACCTACCGGCCGCGCAACGGCGACTACGACCCGGTGCAGCAGCTGCTGGTCGACATCCGGCCGGGCGGCACGGCATGAGTCCCGAGCGGGCCGCCGGCACCGTCGACCTCGACGGCATGATGGGCGAGATCTGGTCGCTCGTCTCCCGCTACAATCCCCAGGCCGACCGGGCCAAGCTCTACGCCGGCTACGAGTTCGCCAAGGCCGCCCACGAGGGCCAGATGCGGCGCAGCGGCGAGCCGTTCTTCTGGCACGCCCTGACCGTGGCGCGCATCCTGACCGACCTGCGCCTGGACGTGGACACGCTGATCGCCGCCATGGTCCACGACGTGGTCGAGGACACCGAGCACACCCTCGACGAGATCCGCCAGCGCTTCGGCACCGAGGTCGCCCACATGGTCGACGGCGTGACGAAGATCAGCGGCATCCGCCACGTCACGGCCGAGGCGCGCAAGGCCGAGACCTACCGCAAGCTGGTGCTGGCCATCGCCCAGGACCCGCGCACGGTGCTGATCAAGCTGGCCGACCGCCTGCACAACATGCGCACCCTGGGCTTCCTGGCGCCGGACCGGCAGACGGACATCGCCCAGGAGACCATGGACGTCTACGCGCCGCTGGCCCACCGCTTCGGCATGGCGCGCATCAAGTGGGAGCTCGAGGACCTGGCCTTCAAGGTGCTGATGCCCGAGCGCTACTTCGAGATCGAGGCCGGCATCAAGCAGACGCGCGCCGAGCGCGAGCGGCTGATCGACAAGCTGGCCGGCCCGCTGAAGGAGGCGCTGGCCGAGGCCGGCATCAAGTGCGGCGTGTCGGGCCGCCCCAAGCACTTCTACAGCATCTACCGCAAGATGCAGGCCCAGGAGATCGGCCTGGACCGGGTCTACGACCTGCTGGCGCTGCGCGTGATCGTCGAGACGAAGGCCGACTGCTACCACGCGCTGGGCATCCTGCACTCGCAGTTCCCGCCGCTGTCGGACCGCATCAAGGACTACATCGCCACCCCCAAGCCCAACGGCTACCAGTCCATCCACTCGACGGTGCGCGTGCCCGGCGGCAAGTTCATCGAGGTGCAGATCCGCACCGAGGAGATGCACGAGCGCGCCGAGCTGGGCATCGCCGCCCACTGGCGCTACAAGGCCGGCGGCGGCGCGGGCATGCGCGACCTGGCGGACATGGTCAAGTGGCTGCAGCAGATCATGGAGTGGGAGGAGGACGTCGACGACGCCCGCCAGTTCATGGACTCGCTGAAGTTCGACTTCTTCAGCGACGAGGTGTTCGTCTTCAGTCCCGGCGGCGACGTGTTCCAGCTGCCGCGCGGCGCCACGCCCCTGGACTTCGCCTTCCGCATCCATTCCGAGGTGGGCTTCCGCTGCATCGGCGCCAAGGTCAACGGCCGCATCGTGACCCTGCGCAGCGAGCTGAAGAACGGCGACACGATCGAGATCCTCACCAGCAAGACGCCCAGCCCCAGCGTGTCGTGGCTCGAGATCGTCAAGACCAGCCGCGCCAAGCACCACCTCAGGCGCTGGCTGAAGGCCACCCAGTACGAGGAGAGCGTCAAGCTGGGCCGCGAGATCGTCGAGCGCGAGCTGGCCCGCGCCCACGTGCGCATGCGCGTGGACGAGCTGGTGGACGTGGCCCAGGAGCTGGGCTTCCAGGAGCTGGACAAGATGCTGGCGGCCGTGGGCCGCGGCGAGATCACCCACCAGAAGGTGGTCGCCCGGGTCACGCCGAAGGTGACGATCTGCTTGCCTTCGAACTTGCCCAGCGAGCGGACTTCACCGTAGCTGTCGCGCACTTCCGCCACGTCGGCCAGCTTGATCGTGCGGCCGCCGCCGATGGCGATCTGGGATTGCGAA
>DAOPJF010000396.1:0-3063 GCA_035399525.1 Candidatus Krumholzibacteriia bacterium
GCGCACCTTCTGGCACTCCTCGGCCGCGGCCTGCACGCCGTCGTTGCGCAGCGTCGTGATGACCGTGCCGATCAGGCGACGGGTGTTCACGCGCGCGCGGTTGAGCGTCCACAGGCGCTCGATCAGGAAGATGAAGCCCACGAGGGCGACCACCAGCAGCCACCACATGAACTGTCCGCCCTTGACGAACAGCGAGCCGGCGCCGGTCTTGCCCAGGGGCGAGCGGTCGACGTAGCCCATGAGGCCGCCGATGGGCTCGATGTACTGGGGGACTTCCTTCATGGAGTCGGCAGCGGTCGAACCGAAGCCCAGCGAGTCGCTGGTCGCCTGGATCCGGGCGAACTTCTCAGCCGCGGCGGAAGCGGGCTGGTCCTGCGCCATGACGGGGGCCGCGAGCAGAGTGCCCAGCACGGCCAGGGTGAGGAACCCGAAAACGGCGCTATTCAACGTACCGTGACGAGCCATTGTGCAAGTCTCCCTTTCCGAATGGTGACCCTTTGAAATCTGGTGCCGGAAGCGGTCCGGAGCAGGTGGGGAGCCCGCGGATTCCACTACCAGACGGGCCCGGTCGTCACGCCGCGAAGGCGTAGGCGCAGGCCCTCGTTTCACCCGGTCGATGAAGCTAGTCGCTTGATATAATTAGTGCAGACGGGGGGGCCAAGTCAAACAGTTTCGACCCCTGCCGGGATTTGCCGGCGCCGTGCAGCGAGCCCCGTCCGGGGCCGCCCCGTCACTCCTCGCCCTGCACCACGTTGGACGACTCGAGGAAGTACTGGCCGGTGCCCGTGCGATCGACGAACAGGAACCTCTGCCCCATGCCGCTGTGCGAGAACCGGTTCGGCCACAGGGACTTGCCCCCGTTGTCATACTCCCAGAGCTCGAAGGCGAAGAGGTGGGCCGCCGTCTGCTGCGACGTGGCGCGCTGGTTCTCGGCGCGGTGCGACCAGGGCTGCGGGATGGGATCCTCGGCACTGTAGGGCGACGGGGCGTCCGAGCCCGAGTTGGCCCTGGCCATGGTGCCCTCGCGGTCGGGAGCGAAGCGGTTGAACACGTTGATGCGCGCGTCGTCCTGGTCGCGGTAGTTCATGGGCATGTGCTCGGTCTTGACCTGGTCCGGCGCGCCGAGCGCCAGGAAGATCTCGCCCCGCGGATCGCGGGCGCCCCACTCGTCGAAGCCGCCGAGGAACTGGCGGACGAAGGCCAGCCGGTACTGGAATTCGAGGTACGCCGCGTTCAGCGGGCTGCTGGGGTCGGGGTTCACCGAGTCCCAGTAGGCCTTCAGCCGACCCTCCTGCTCGCCGGGGCTCGCGGCCAGGAACGCATCCAGCTCGGCGCCGCTGAAGATGGTCCGCCCCTCGCCCCGGACCTGGCCGGGACGGCGGGCCAGGGCGTCCAGGCGCCACACCACGTCGAACTGGGCGAGCGCCCCGCGCCCCTGGCGGTCCAGGGGCGCGACGTTCAGCAGGAACGAGCCCTCGGGCAGCAGGTTCACGTCCAGCTCGTAGAACAGGCCCGCCGGCCGCCCCGCCGCCAGGGCCGCACGCCCCGTGGCGTCGAAGCCGATGGTGTCGATGACCGAGACGTCCATGTCCAGGCTGGTGACCGCGACCCGCAGGCCCGGCGCGGCGTCGTCGAGGCTCAGGCCGCCCGACGGCGGCCAGACCGGGATGAAGACCTGCAGGCGGTCCTGCTCCAGGCCGTACCGCCGGGACGGGTGGGCGTAGTCGTGCAGCAGGCCGCCGCCGTCGGCGGCGTCCAGGGCGGCGGGGTTCCACCGGTCCAGGGGCGCATGGGCCAGGAACAGCGGGTCCTCCAGCGCCACGCCGCGGGCCGCCTCGGGGCCCTCGTGGGCCGCCCAGGCGCCGGTGGCCGCGCTGATGCGGCTGCGCTTGCGCATCTCGTTCAGCAGGCCCTCCTTGCGCGCGTTCACGTCGTACACCCGAACGTCGATGCGCCCGGCGCGGAACGGCACGTTGGACAGCACCAGGCCGAAGGTCTGGCGCAGGGTCGGGCTGCCCGCCTCGTCGGCGGACAGGACGGCCGTGCGCACCGGACGCTTGTCGCTGAGCATCAGGCCGTCGAGGGAGTACAGGTCCGCCTCGATCCGCAGGCGGGCCACCAGGCCCCCGTCCTCCTCCTTGTAGGAGAGGTCGGCGTTGGTGACCTCGACCAGCACCACCACGTCGAGCACGCCCTGGTCGCGCCAGCGGTTGACCACGTCGACCGACGCGACGAAGTCGCCCTCGCCCACCAGCGGACGCACGATGGCCCGGCCCTCCGCGGGCACCAGGAGGACGGCGGCGATGATGACGGGAATGATGCGCACGATGGCGCTGCGGCAGGCGTTCCGGACCATGCTGAAGCCTCTGCTGGAACTGTCGAACCGATCCCCCTCGACCGGCGCCGGACGCGGTCCGGCTTGCCTGATGGTACGGAATTCCCGGCCCCTTGGCCACAAAAAAGCCGCCCCGCGCTGGGCGGGGCGGCTCGGGCAGGCAGCCGGATCTGGAGGAATCCGGAGACCTAGTAGACGACCGAGACCGTGAAGCGGTGGACGTACCCGAGGGCGTCCATGTCCACGGCGCTGTAGTCGGCCTGCAGCTTGGTCGACTCGCCCGTCTTGAGGGCGGCGCCGAAGCCGAAGGCCAGGCCGTCGGTGTCGTAGTTGATGTGGTACCCGGCACGGGCGAAGAACATCTCGTTCAGGCCCCACTCCAGGCCGGCGTTGGCGCGCTCGACGTTGTCGGCCGGGTGCTGGAACTCGAGTGCCACCGTCAGGCGCTGGCGCTCGTTGCGCATGGCGTTGAAGCTGGTGCCCACCTTGAACAGCACCGGCAGCTTCGACTCGCGCTCGTCGAAGGTGAACTTGCCGCCCAGGTTCTGGATGGCCATGCCCAGCTTCAGGTCCTTGATGCCGATGCGGTACATGATGCCGAAGTCGAGGGCGCCGCTGTTGACGGCGGTCTCGGCCAGGCCCATGTGCAGGTAGTTCAGCGTGAAGCCCGCCGAGAACTTGTCGGTGAAGAACCGCGCGTAGCTCAGGCCGAAGGTCGTCGTGCCCGC
>DAOPJF010000397.1:0-3032 GCA_035399525.1 Candidatus Krumholzibacteriia bacterium
CGCATGGTGACCAGCAGGTCGGCCAGCGTGAAGCTCGACCAGAACTCCTGCATGCGGCGGCTGAGCAGGGTCCAGATGGAGCGGGTCAGGCAGTCGTCGGCCCGGTCGCAGACCTCGGGCTCGATGACGCAGTCCACCAGGGCGGTCTGGTTGTCCAGGGCCGAGATGATTTCCCACAGCGAGATGGCGGCGGGATCGCGCGACAGGGAGTACCCGCCGCGGACGCCCTTGCGGCTGACCACGAGGTCGGCCTTCCGCAGCGAGCCGATGACCTGCTCGAGGTACTTCCCGCTGATCTCCTGCGTGTTGCTGATCGCGCTCACCGGCACCGGATCGCCGCCGTAGGCGTCGGCGATCTGCAGGATGGCGCGCAAACCGTAGCGGACTTTGGTGTTGACTTTCATTCTTGGCGGCCTCCCAACGGCACGTGCGCCGATCCTGGGCGCGGACGCTCCCCTCTGCGAAATCACATTAACACACGATGGGATGCCGGGCAAATCACTTCCGGATCTCGTCCACCGGCTTGACCAGCAGCCCCGTCAGGTGCAGGGGCAGGGTCGTGGCCCGCTTGCGGTCGATGTCCCGGTACACCCGGCCCACCTGCTCGGCGCCCAGGCCCATGACCTTCGCCGCTTCGGCCTCGGGAACCCCGTGGTTCTTGGCCCACAGCAGCAGGTCCATCTCCGGGTACGGCAGCACGAAGTAGAACTCGTCCTGGCCCTGCTCGAGGCTGTAGGTGTCGGTGGTGGGCGTCGAGCTGCAGATCTCGTCCGGCAGGCCCAGGTGGCGGGCCATGGCGTAGACCTGGCTCTTGTAGAGGTGGGCGATGGGCTTCACGTCGGCGGCGCCGTCGCCGTTCTTGACGAAGAAGCCCTGGTCGTACTCCAGCCGGTTGGGCGTGCCGACCACGGCGTAGTTCAGGCGGTCGGCGTGGTAGTACTCCATGGTCTTGCGGATGCGCTGCTTGAAGTTGGTGGCGGCCACGGTCTCGAGGTAGGCCTGCATGGTCAGGCGCTCGGTGCGGCGGTGGCCCTGGGGATCCTCGACCACGACGCGGTAGAAGTTCATGCGGTCGCTGTCCAGCAGGTCGCCCGGCAGCACGATCTTGCTCTTCCAGCCCTCGCCGAACCCGGGCACTACCCGGCGCACGGCGTCGTCGTAGTGCCGGTAGCAGCCCAGGGCCGCCAGGGTGGGCTGGATGTCCTCGATCGCGTACTCGATGCCCAGGTGCTCGGCCAGCTGGCGGCCCAGCTTGACGCTGGCGCCCGACGAGTCGCGCTCCGGCAGCAGCAGGCCGAAGACCTTCTTGGGGCCGAAGGCGCGCACCGCCAGGCCGGCGCAGCACGAGCTGTCGATGCCGCCGGACATGGCCACGACCACGCCCCGGCGCATGAGGCGCTTGGCCACGGTCTCGCGCAGGCCCGCGCAGATCTCCTCGGCTTCCTTCTCCAGGTCGATGGACAACACGTCGCGGCTGAACATTCCGGCGATCCCCCTCGCTGTCGGTGCGGTCGGCTGGGGCGGCCCCGGGGGGGCCGCCGGCTTGCGATCGGTCCAAGTTAAGGCCGGCCGGGCATTTCGTCCACGCCCGAAGAAATCTGCCCCGGGCGGGTGGACAAACGCCCGGACCGTTCCTATCCTACGCCGAATTTACCTTGTTCCGGAACGAGAGGTAGGAATCATGACGCCTCAGGACCGACGGGAATTCATCCGCAGCCTGCCCCTGGCCGAGCTGCATCGCCATTTCGACGGCTCCATCCGGCCGGCGACCCTCTGGGAGCTGTCCGAGAAGTACTACAGCGCCGTCCCCGGACTGGACTACGAGCAGTTCCGCCACTTCCTGCAGTGGGACGACAGCCTGGACAACACCCTGCTGGACTACCTGGACAAGTTCCACGTGCCCCTGCAGTACACGCAGTTCTACGACACCATCATGCGCATCGCCTACGAGCTGGCCGAGGACGCCTACGCCGACGGCGTGCGCCTGCTCGAGCTGCGCATCAACCCCCTGATCCACCGGCGCGCCGGCCTGACCACGCGCCAGGTGATCCACGCCACGCGCAAGGGCCTGTCGCGGTTCGGCGAGCAGCATCCCGACTTCCGGGCGGGCATCATCGTCATCGCCATGCGCAGCCACGGGGGCAACATGGCGCGCATCCTGCTGCGCGAGGTCATCGGCGAGAAGGAGGAGTTCCACCAGGGCGTCGGCGTGGTGGGCTTCGACATCGCCGGGCCCGAGGCGCCGTTCCCGCCGGTCCTGTTCCGCGACGCCTACGCCCTGGCCGGGGTCATGGGCCTGAAGAAGACCGCCCACGCCGGCGAGAGCGAGGGCCCCGAGCGCATCTGGGAAGCCCTGGAGAACCTGGGGCCCGACCGCATCGGCCACGGCACCAGCGCCGGCAAGGATCCCGAGCTGATCCGCCGCCTGGCCCGCGACGGCATCTACCTGGAGGTCTGCCTGTCCTCGAACGTGCAGACCGGGGCGGTGGCGTCCCTGAAGGACCACCCCCTGCCGCGCTTCCTGGAGGCGGGGGTCAAGGTGGCCCTCTGCACCGACAACCCCACCGTCAGCAGCACCACCCTGTCGCGCGAGTACGAGCTGGCCATGGAGCTGTTCGGGTTCTCCGAGCGCGACGTCGCCGAGCTGGCCCGCATGTCCTGCCAGGGCACCTTCCTGGCGGCGGGCTGCCACTGCCGTTTCCCGGCCGCCGGCTGACGGCGGCCCCGATCTCCTTGCCCGGCGGCGCGGGCTTGCCTAGTTTCGAAGTGGGAGCACGCCGCATCCACGTCCCGGAGGAACCGACACGATGAGCAAGCGTCTGCGCAGGATCGCGATCCTGACCGGCGGGGGCGATGTCCCCGGCCTGAACTCCGTCATCAAGCAGGTGGTGTACCGCGCCAAGCGCGAGGGGATCGAGGTCTACGGGTTCCGGCGCGGCTGGGGCGGCCTGGCGGCCTACCGCATCGACGCCGACCCCAACCAGAACGCCCAGCACGTCATCCCGCTGCACTGGAACGTGGTGCGCACCATC
>DAOPJF010000398.1:0-3021 GCA_035399525.1 Candidatus Krumholzibacteriia bacterium
TCATCCGCTGGCTGTGCGACCTGTTCGGCCTGCCCGAGAACAGCTTCGGCACCTTCACCGCCGGCGGGTCGCTGGCCAACATCACCGGCCTGAAGCTCGCCATCAACCAGGCCCTGGGCCGCAACCTGTCCCAGGTCGACCATGACGAGCCGCCGGGGCCGGAGATGGCGCGGCTGACCTTCTACGTGTCGGGCCAGGGGCACTACAGCTTCGACAAGGCCGTCGACCTGCTGGGCATCGGGCGCGGCCAGCTGCGCAAGCTGCCCCAGGACGAGCTGTTCCGCGTCGACCTGGGCGCGCTGCGCCGGGCGCTGGACGCGGACGTGGCGGCCGGGCTGAAGCCCTGCTGCATCATCGGCATCGCCGGCACCACCAACACCGGCAGCATCGACAAGCTGGACAAGCTGGCGGAACTCGCGCGGCGCTACGGCTGTTGGTTCCACGTCGACGCCGCCTACGGCGGCGCCGTCGTGCTGTCGGAGATGTACGGCCCCATGCTGCGGGGCATCGAGCAGGCCGACTCGATCACCGTCGACCCGCACAAGTGGTTCTACATGCCGTTCGCCGCGGGCGGCATCCTGGTGCGCGACGGCGACTTCCTGCGGCGCAGCTTCCTGGTGCACCCGGAGTACTACATGGAGAAGGCCCTGGCCGACGGCACGGGCCTCGAGGAGAACGGCGACGGCCGCATGGTGCTGCCGGACAACCGCGGCTTCCACCGCGGCGACAAGGTGAACTTCTTCCAGTACGGGATCCAGGGCAGCCGGCGCCTGAGCGCGCTGAAGGTGTGGCTGGCGTTCCGCATGGTGGGCCGCCGGCAGTACGCGGCCTGGGTGGAGAAGGACATCGAGCTGGCGCGGATCATGGCCGCGCGGATGCGGCGCCACCCGGACTTCCGCATCCTCGGGCCCAACACCCTGGGGATCTGCAATTTCCGCTGGGAGCCGCGGGACGCCCTGGGCGCCCTGCGCTTCGACGACGAGACGAACGACGAGCTGAACCGCGAGCTGCAGGCCCTGGTCGAGCGCGAGGGCGACGCGTGGTTCAGCTTCACGGTGCTGGCGGGCCGCGTCGCCCTGCGGGTGAACGTCGAGAACCGCTGCATGGAGCAGAGCGACATCGAGCGCCTGGTGCAGGTGATCGGCCGCGCGGCCGACCGCATCCTGGCCGAGCGCACCGCCCGCGGCCGTTGAGCCGCGCAACCGCCAAGGAGACGATCGTGAAGCGTGCCGCCTGTCCTGCCCTGGTTGCCTTGCTGGTCCTCGGTTCGTCCGCCCTCGCCGCGCCCCGCGGCTCGGCCGACGTGGTCAAGGCCGCGCCCGCCGCGAAGGTCGTCACCGCCGCGCCGGGCGCGCGCGTGTCGTTCACCATCACCGTGGACATCGCCGCCACGTGGCACCTCTATGCCCACGGCGACACGAACTTCATC
Source organism: Candidatus Krumholzibacteriia bacterium (assembly GCA_035399525.1). Taxonomy (GTDB): domain Bacteria; phylum Krumholzibacteriota; class Krumholzibacteriia; order LZORAL124-64-63; family LZORAL124-64-63; genus JACZKN01. The sequence goes on from DAOPJF010000398.1 coordinate 1,430, forward strand.
GGCATCGACCTGGTGCCGGCCGAGGACTTCCCGCTGTCGGAGTTCGCCGCCGAGTACCCCGAGGGGCACCTGGGCGAGTTCTTCGGCGAGCAGGTGCGCATGCTCGAGGGCGCCAACGTCATCAAGGCCAGCGCGCTGGTGCCCGCGGGCATGACGGGCGAGCAGCCGCTCGAGCTGGGCCTGACCGTGCAGGCCTGCGACACCAAGACCTGCCTGGCGCCGGCCACCGTGCCCGTCGCGCTGACCCTGAAGGTCGAGTAGGGATCCGGTGAAGCGGCTGTACGTGGGCAATCTCCCGGACGACCTGGACGATGCGGGCCTCGTGGCCCTGTTCGCGCCCTACGGTGCGGTGGCGTTCGCGCTGGTGGTCCGGGACGCGGACACCGGGGCCGCGCGCGGCTTCGGCTTCGTGGAGATGGAGGATGACGCGGCCGACCGCGCCGTCGCCGGCCTGGACGGGCTGGAGACGGACGACGGCCTGCTGCGGGTGAACGAGTCGCGCGACCGGGGCCAGCCCGCGCCGCGCCGTCGCTGGTAGGGGCGCCCACTCGCCGGGCGCACGGGAGGAAGAAGCGTGAAGGCAATCGTGGTCCTGGTCTGTCTCTCGCCCCTGCTGGCGGCCGCCGCCGGCCCGGCGGCGGCGCCGACCCCGTACGACGCGGCGCGCGCCGCGGCCCAGGTGCAGAAGATCGTCGCCGGGCTGGGCGAGAAGGCGGCCCTGCCGGCCAACCAGGCGTTCGGCGACATCACCATCTCGCCCACGTCCTCGGTGGAGCGCTACCTGCGCATCATGGACGAGGGCTTCTCGCGCTCGCTGGGCGTGGACTGCACGTGGTGCCACGACCCGGCCGACTGGTCGCGCGACAGCGCCGGCAAGTTCGCCGTGACCCGGGCCATGTGGACGATGGTCTACCGCATCAACCAGGACGACCTGCGCAAGATGCCGGACGTCGATCGAAAAGCGCGTGTCAATTGCGCGACCTGCCACCGCGGCGAGCTCAAGCCGGCCCAGAACCTCGACTAGGCCGTGGGCGGGTGCTCGGGCCCCGCAAATCCGGACGGATCATCTCGAACTTACGTGATACTTCCGCAATCAGTTTGCGGTATCCTATGGTGCGTTGATGAGTCCGCGCTGGACGTCCCGGTCCCCTCGCGAAGGAGTTCCCCCGTGAAGCGCTTGTTGACCCTGATGCTGATCCTGGGCCTGCTGCCGGCGATGGCCTTCGCCGCGATGGTCCCTTATGCGCCCGTGCAGGGCGGTCTGAACCCTGCTGCGCCCTCGGTGCTGCCCTGGCTGCCCGACCGCGTGGTGATCCAGCTGACGCCGGCGGCGATCGCCGCGTCGACCCTGCCCACGGACAAGGCCGGCGCCCCGGCCAAGGCCACGGGCCTGCCCGCGGTGGACGCGGTGCTGGCCGAGGTGGGCGTCCAGGGCATCGCGCGGGCGTTCGAGGACCTGCCGTCCAAGGCGGCGACCTCGGAGCTGGGCTTCGACCGCTGGTACTCGGTCGACCTCACGGCGGCCGCGGACATCGAGGTGCTGGTCGCACGCCTCAAGGGCCTCGCCGGCGTGGACGACGCGCTGCCGGACC
>DAOPJF010000399.1:0-3021 GCA_035399525.1 Candidatus Krumholzibacteriia bacterium
ACCGCGGCGTTCAGCAGGGCGGCCAGACGGTCCCATTGGGCGGGGGTGTCGAAGGCGCCGTCGACGCGGCCGGTGTCCCACAGGAGGCCGGCCGAGATCTCGTTGCCCAGCTGGATCCAGGCGGGGGCGGCGCCGGCGGCGGCGAACCGGCGCAGCACGTCGCGGGTGGAGATGCGCACGCTGTCCTCGAGCACCTCCGGGGCCAGGCCTCGCCACGCGGCGGGCGGCGCCTGGTGGCCGGGGTCGGCCCAGGTGTCGCTGTAGTGCAGGTCCAGCAGCACGCCCAGGCCCAGGTCGCGGGCGCGGACGGCCAGGGCGACGGCCTCCTCGAGGCCGCTGCGACCGTCGGGGGGCGTGTGCCAGAGGCGGATGCGCACCCGGTCGACGTCGTGGCGCGCCAGGATCGTCAGGGCGTCGGCCCGGCCCGCCGCGTCGGTGAACACGGCGCCGCCGGCCTCGACGCAGGGCAGCGACGAGACGTCCGCGCCCAGGTGCAGCTTCCCGGCCTGGACGGGGCCGGCAACCAGCAGCAGGATGGCCAGGGCGGCAGCGCGCATCGACATCACCTCCGGATCGTGCGACGCGGCCATTCTACGCCATGGACCTTCCCCTGTCGCCCCCGCCCCCGCCACGTTAGATTGTAGGGCCGATTCGGCCCCGTAGCGGGCCGCAGGGAGCCGGCCGCGGGGGCCGGCGCCGAAAGGAACGCCGCGTGTCGCTGGTTTCGCTGCAGGACGCCCACTTCGACTACGGCCGCGAGCGCATCCTGCGCGGGGCGACCGTGGCGATCCTGGCCGGGGTCAAGTGCGCCCTGGTGGGGGCCAACGGGGCGGGCAAGACCACGCTGCTGGGCATCATCGCCGGCGAGCTGGCCCTGCAGGGCGGCGCGCGGCAGGTGACCGGCCGCACGCGCGTGCAGGTGCTGCGCCAGGACACCACCCTCGAGGGCGGCGAGGCCGGGGCGCGGCCGCTGATCGAGGCCGTCGGCATGCGGGCCTTCACCCGCGAGCACGAGATCGAGTCGGCCCTCGAGGACGTGGCGCGCCGCATCGCCGCGGCGACTTCGGCCGACGAGCAGGCCGCCCTGGCGCACGAGCAGGGCCGCCTGCAGGACGAGTTCGAGCGGCGCGACGGCTACGCCATGCAGTCGCGGCTCGAGGCGACGCTGCGCGGCGTCGGCCTGTTGCCGCGCACCTGGACCACGGCCGTCGACCGCCTCAGCGGCGGCGAGCGGCGCCGCGCCGCGCTGGCGGCGGTGCTGCTGTCGGGCGCCGACCTGATGCTGCTGGACGAGCCCACCAACCACCTGGACCTCGAGAGCTGCGAGTGGCTGGAGGGCTTCCTGCTGCAGAGCGACGCGGCGGCGGTGATCGTCTCGCACGACCGGCACTTCCTGGACCGCGTCACCACCCGCACCCTGCACCTGGACCGCGGGCGCGTGGTCAGCTACAGCGGCAACTACTCGTTCTACGACGAGCAGAGCCGGCTGCGCTACGAGCAGGACCTGAACGCCTGGGAGCGGCAGCAGGCGCGTCTGCGGCAGACCGAGGACTACATCCGCCGCAACATCGAGGGCCAGAAGACGAAGCAGGCGCAGTCGCGGCGCAGGCAGATGGACAAGGAGGAGAAGCTCGAGCGGCCCAGCGCCGAGCCGGGCCTCTACCGCTTCCACCTGCAGCCGGTGCGGCCGAGCGGCGGCACCGTGCTCGAGGCCCACGGCCTGGGCAAGCGCTACGGCGAGCGCGCGCTGCTCGACGGGTTCGCGCTGCACGTGTCGCGGGGCGACCGCATCGGCATCGTCGGGCCCAACGGGTGCGGCAAGTCGACCCTGCTGAAGATGTTCGCCGGGCGCACGGTGCCCGACGCGGGGCGGGTGGTGGTGGGGCACAACGTCGACCTGGGCTACTACGACCAGGACCTGGCCAGCGTCGCCGACCACAACACCGTCATCCAGGAGGCGGCGTCGGTGGACCCGACCGCGACCCTGGGCGAGTTGCGCTCGTTCCTGGCGGCGTTCGGCTTCGGCGAGGACCTGTACGACCGTCCCGTCGGCCAGCTGTCGGGCGGCGAGCGCGGGCGGCTGGCGCTGCTGCGGCTGATCAAGGAAGGCCACAACACGCTGCTGCTGGACGAGCCCACCAACCACCTGGACATCCGCAGCCGCGAGTCGCTCGAGGCGGCCCTGGCCGAGTACGCCGGCACGCTGATCGTGGTCAGCCACGACCGGCGGTTCCTCGACAAGATCGTCGACAAGCTGGTGGTGTTCCCGTCGGCCGGGCAGGCGGGCGAGCCGCGGGTGGTGCTGGGCAACTGGGCCGAGTGGGTGCGGCGGCGGGCCGAGGAGAAGGCGGCGGCCGCGGCGCCCGAGACGAAGGCCGAGCGCCCGCGGGCGGCGGCTGCGGCTGCGGTGGTCGCGCCCGCGGCCGGTGGCCGGACGCCCCTGAGCAAGAACGAGCAGACCCGCCGCAGGCAGTGGATCGCCGAGGTCGAGGCGACGATCCTGGCCCTGGAAGAGGAGCGCGACGCCGCCATGGCCGAGATGGGCTCGGGCGCGGCCGCGCCCGACCGCCTGGCCGAGCTGGGCCGGCGCTGCAACGCCATCGACGCCGAGCTGGCCGGATGCATGGCCCGCTGGGAGCAGTGGAACACCGAGATCGAAGAAGGACTGGCGGCAAACTGACATGGGAACGCGCATCGACCAGCAGCAGGGATTCGTCACCGAGAAGCCGCGCGAGAAGGCGCTCGTCGTCGGCGTGCACCTGCCCGACGCCTGGGCCGGCGGGATGGGCGGCGAGGCCGACCTGCCCGAGCTGGCGCGCCTGGCCGACACCGCCGGCGCCGACGTGGTGGGGCAGATGGAGCAGCGGCGGGCGCGGCCCGAGCCGGCCACCTTCCTGGGCTCGGGCAAGCTCGAGGAGCTGAAGGAGCTGGTGGCCGAGTCGGGCGCGACCATGGTGCTGTTCGACAACGACCTGTCGCCCGCCCAGGGGCGCAACCTCGAGAAGGTGCTCGACTGCAAGG
>DAOPJF010000400.1:0-3016 GCA_035399525.1 Candidatus Krumholzibacteriia bacterium
GGTGTGGCGCCACCCTCGGCCGCGGCGTAGACTGGAAGCGGACGGCGCCCGGGCGCCGCGCGAAAGGACCGACCATGCCCCCGTTCTTCGATCGCCTGGCCGGCGGCGGCGGCGTCTGCGCCCACCGCGGCGCCCGCTCGCTCGCGCCCGAGAACACGCTCCTGGCACTGGAGCTGGCCATGGTGCTCGGGGCCGACCTGTGGGAGGCCGACGTGCGCCTGGACGGCGGCGGCCGCGCGGTCCTCATCCACGACGCCACCTGCCGGCGCACGACCGACTGCGCCGAGCGGCCGGGGCTGGCACAGCATGCGCCGTGCACCGTCGGCGACCTTTCCCCCGCCGAGATCGACGCGCTGGATGCCGGCTCGTGGTTCCTGGCCGACGATCCCTTCGGCACCGTCGCCTCGGGCGAGGCGGCGCCCGCCGGTCACGACGCCATCCGCCGGCAGCGCGTGCCCACGCTGGAGGCGGCGCTGCACATCTGCCGCGCCCATGCCTTCCCCATGAACATCGAGATCAAGGACGAGACGACCGGGCCCGACCGGGCGGGCCTGGTGGCCGCGGTGCTGGAGGCGGTCGCGCGCACGGACACGGCCGAGCTGGTGCTGCTGTCGTCTTTCAACCATGAGCGGCTGCGCGAGGCGCGCCGGCTGGCCCCCGGCATGCCGACGGCCGCGCTGGTGGAAGGCCGCCTGCCCGACGACCTGGTGGCCTACCTGCAGGATCTGGACGCCGACGCCCTGCATCCGCGCGCCGACCTGGTGGACGCGGCGCTGATCGCCACGCTGCGCGCGGCGGGGCTGGCCTGCGGGCCCTGGACGGTGAACGACCCGGCCGCCTTCCACGCGCTGAGGGCCGCCGGCGCGGTGTTCGTGTGCACCGACTGGCCCCAGCGCGTGATCGGCTGAACCGCCGCTAGGGCATCTGGACGCCGCCGCTGACGGGGATATAGGCGCCGCTGACGAAGGCGCAGGCATCGTCGGCCAGCGCCGCGACCATGCCCGCCACGTCCTCGGATTCCCCCACGCGCCGCAGCGGCGTCAGGTTCGCGATGTGCTGCACCTGCTCGTCGCTCATGTGGGCGGTGGCGTCGGTGCGGGTCAGGCCCGGCGCGACGGTGTTCACGCGGATGCCGTAGGGCCCGAGCTCGAAGGCCAGCGACTTCATCAGCCCGTCGACCGCCGACTTGCTGGTGGTGTGGGCCGTGAACCCGAACGACGGATAGCGCGACAGGCCGCTGCTGATGCCGATGATGCAGCCGGACTTCCGCGCGACCATCGACGGCATGACCGCCTTGGCGGGCAGGAAGAAGCTGCGCATCTCGTCGAGCACCTTGGCCTCGAAGGCCGCCTGGGAAAGCTCGGTGACCGCCATCCAGGGCACGGCCGGGCCCGCGTTCAGCACCAGCGTGTCGACGGGGCCGAGCTGCGCGGTGACGGCCTCGACCATGGCCCCCACCTGCGCGGCGTCGCGCACGTCGGCGGCGAAGGCGGCCGCGCGGCCGCCGGCCTTGGCGATGTCGGCGACCACCGCGTCGGCGGCGGCCCGGCTGCTGAAGTAGTTGACGGCGACGGCGGCGCCGCGCGCCGCGAGCAGGCGCGCGCACGCCGCGCCGATGCCGCGGCTCGCGCCGGTGACCAGGGCGACCTTGCCTTCGAGGCTCATGGTGGTTCCTCCGGGAATCGGGATGGTCGGGGCATGACGTTCACCTGCCATGCATACTGCAGGCGGGCCGGGTTGTCCAACCCGGCCCGCCCGTCGCCGATCCGGTGGGCTACTTGACCAGCAGCAGCTTCTGCGTGCGCACTTCGCCGCCTGTGCGCAGGCGCGCGAAGTAGGCGCCCGAGGCCGCGCCGCGGCCGGCGCCGTCGCGGCCGTCCCAGCGCACGGCCTGGGGCCCGGCGGGCAGGTCGCCATCCACCAGAACCCGCACAAGGCGGCCGTCCAGGCCGTAGACGGCCAGGGTCGCCCGCCCGGCCGCCGGCAGCGTGAAGCGCAGGGTGGTGGCCGGGTTGAACGGGTTGGGCGCCGCCGGCATCAGCACCAGCGCCGCCGCGCCGGGCACCTCGGCCGCGCCGTTGCCGTTGGCTGCACCGGGCGTCGGCGTGGCGGCCATGAACGGCCCCGTGCCGTCGGGGATGCGCGCGCTGGCCACGTCGGTTGTCTGCGGCCCGAAGGTGACGCTGTCCACCACGCCCAGGTCGACGTTCGAAAGCACGATCGCCTCGCCGCCCGACGACAGCTTGAAGGCCGCGTGCAGCCCCGGCTGATCGAGGTCCTCGTCCGCCCACACGACCAGGTAGCCGCCGGCCGGGATGATCGTCGCCGGCGGCAACTGCCACTGCGTCGGCAGCGACGGCGCGTCGGTCAGGTACAGCCCGCCCACGTCGATGGCGCCCGCGGTGGTGTTGTGCAGCTCGATCCAGTCCTCGGCCTCGCCCGCCGGGTCGAGGATGAGCGTGTTGGTCGCCATGAACTCGTTGATGACCACGTCGCCCACCGCCACCACGTTGCCGTAGCCGTTGTGGGCCCCGAAGGTAGGCGCGCCCTGCACGAACGGCCCCTGGCCGTCGGGCACGCGGGCCATGGTCAGGTCCGCCTGCTGCGTCCCGAAGCTGAGCGAATCGAGCACGGCGCCGGACACGTCCGAAAGCACCAGGTGCTCGCCGCCGGCCGACAGCTTGAAGTCGGCATGCAGGCCGTCCTGCGCCAGGTCCGAGTCGGCCCACACGATGAGCCAGCCGTTGGCCGGCACCACTGCGCCCGCGGGGAAGCGCCACTTGTCCGGCTGGGCGGCGTCGTCGGACAACGCCATGCCCTCGATCACCACGTCGGTGGCCAGGTTGTTGCGCAGCTCGACCCAGTCCTCGGCCTCGCCCGCGGGGTCGAGGATCAGCGTGTTGGACGCGGCGAACTCGTTGATGACCACGTCGCCGCCCGCCAGGCCATTGGCCGCCCCGGGCGACGGCGCCCGCCCGCCGATGAACGGCCCGGTGCCGTTGGGGATGCGCGCGCT
>DAOPJF010000401.1:0-3015 GCA_035399525.1 Candidatus Krumholzibacteriia bacterium
TGCATCCGATCGCCGACGTCCTGAAGCTGCTGTTCAAGGAGGACGTGACCCCGGCCAACCGGCACAAGGCGCTGTACAACCTGGCGCCCTGGCTGGTGATGACCGTGGCCGTGAGCACCTACGCGGTGATCCCCTTCGGCGACCACCTCACGGTGGCCGGCCGGCGGATCCCGCTGGTGGTGGCCGACCTGAACGTGGGCCTGCTGTACGTGCTGGCGGTGGCCAGCCTGGGCACCTACGGCGTGGTGATGGGCGGCTGGGCGGCCAACAACAAGTTCACGTTCCTGGGCGGCATCCGCTCGACGGCCCAGATGATCAGCTACGAGATCAGCATGGGCCTGGCGCTGATGGGCCTCTTGCTGGTGTTCTCGTCGCTGCGCATCACCGACATCGTCGCGGGCCAGGGCGAGCTGCTGTTCGGGTTCCTGCCCAAGTGGGGCGTGGTGGTGCAGCCGCTGGGCTTCGTGCTGTTCATCACCGCGGTCTTCGCCGAGACCAACCGCAACCCCTTCGACCTGCCCGAGGGCGAGTCGGAGATCGTCGCGGGCTACCACCTCGAGTACAGCTCGCTGAAGTTCGCCCTGTTCTTCATGGCCGAGTACTGCCACATGGTGGTGGGCGCGGCGATGATCAGCGCCCTGTACTTCGGCGGCTACCAGATCCCCTGGCTGCCGCGGCCGGTGCTCGAGGCCCACGCGGGCCTGCTGCTGACGATCAAGCTGGTGGCCCTGGCCCTGGTCTCGGCCTGGTTCGCCCTGCTGTTCCTGCGCCGCGTGCAGCGCGAGCGCGGCAAATTCGGCGACGCCCGCGACCGCGAGCCGGTGCTGGGCATGGTGTTCTGGGCGGGCCTGGCCGCGGCCGCGGCCGGCGCGCTGGTGCTGCGCCCGTGGGCCATCGGCCCGGTGGGGGCCGACCTGGTGGCGACGCTGTTCCAGGTGCTGGCCTTCGTCGGCAAGGTGGTCTTCTTCGCCTGGCTGTTCATCTGGGTCCGCTGGACCCTGCCCCGGTTCCGCTATGACCAGCTGATGAACCTGGGCTGGAAGGTCATGCTCCCGCTGGGGCTGGCCAACCTGGTCGCCACCGCCGTGGTGATGTACCTGGTCTAGGCGGGCCGCGGCCCGCACCGAGATTCGACGACGACGCCGGCCCGGCCGGCTTGCGACCCTGCACACGACGGGGAGAGACATGAGCTTCGAAGGACTGCCCAAGGGATCGGCGAGCAAGCAGCGCTCGTTCCTGGAATCCATCTACCTGGTCGAGGTGGTCAAGGGCCTGGTCGTGACCGCCCGCCACCTGGTCGACAACATCCTGCACACGGACCGGATGCCGACCATGCAGTACCCGGAGGAGAAGCGCGTCTACAGCGACCGCTTCCGGGGCCGCCACCGGCTGATGAAGCGCGAGGACGGCACGCCCCGCTGCGTGGCCTGCCAGATGTGCTCGACGTACTGCCCGGCCGACTGCATCACGATCGTCGCGGGCGAGCACCCGGACGCGTCGATCGAGAAGTTCCCCGAGTCGTTCGAGATCGACCTGCTGCGCTGCGTGTACTGCGGCCTGTGCGAGGAGGCGTGCCCCTGCGACGCCATCCGCCTGGACACGGGCATCTACGAGATCGCGGCCGACCAGCGCGAGAAGTTCGTGGTCGGCAAGGAATTCCTGCTGAACGACACCACCCGCGGGACGCTGTAGCCCCCGGAAGGAAGAGGACATGGAGCTGTTTCTGTTCTGGTTCTGCGCCGCGGCGATGGTCCTGGGCGGGGTGATGACGGTCACCCAGCGCAGCGCCGTCGTGTCGGCGGTGTGGCTGGTCTTCGCGTTCGTGGCGGCGGCGGGCATCTTCGCCCTGCTGCACGCCCCGTTCGTGGCCATCCTGCAGATCCTCGTCTACGCGGGCGCCATCATGGTGCTGTTCCTGTTCGTGATCATGATGCTGCAGGGCCCGGTGCTCGACGGCGAGCGCCGCCTGCTGAAGCCGCTGCTGTGGCCCGCGGTGGCGGTGCCGGCGCTGGCGGTGGTCGTGCTGCTCGGGAGCGCGCTGGTGGACGGCGGCGGGGCGGGCTTCCGGCGCCCCCTGCCCGAGGGCTTCGGCTCGCCGGGGGCGGTGGCGCAGCTGCTGCTGGGTCGCTACCTGCTGGCCTTCGAACTGATCTCGATCGCGCTGCTGGTGGCGATCGTCGGCGCCCTGGCCGTCGGCCGGGAGGAGAGGAAGCTGCCGTGGAAGTGACGATGACCCACTACCTGGTGCTGGCGGCCCTGCTCTTCCTGACGGGCATGACCGGCTTCGTGGTCCGGCGCAACGCCATCGTGATGCTGATGTGCGTCGAGCTGATGCTGTGCTCGGTGAACATCGTGTTCGCCGTCTTCGCCCGCGCGACCGCGGACATGGGCGGGCACGTGTTCATCCTGATGAACTTCGCGATCGCGGCCGCCGAGGCGGCCATCGGCCTGGCCCTGCTGGTGGAGATCTTCCGCCGCCGCCGGACCGTGAACGTCGACGACCTCAAAGCCCTGATGGAGTAGCCCGTGGAGACCCACGCCACCGAATCCCTCCTGCGCTGGATCGTGCTGGTGCCCCTGCTGGGGGCGGCGGTCAACGGCCTGCTGAACCGGCGCCTGCCGAAGCAGGTCGCCGGGCTGCTGGCCACGTCCGCGGTCGGCCTGAGCTTCGCGCTGTCGGTCGTCGTCTTCCTGCGCCTGGCCGGCATGGCCCCGGAAGCGCGCCACCTGTCGGACATCGTGGCCACCTGGATCGGCTTCGGCGGCCTGCAGGTGGACCTCAGCTTCGCCCTGGACCCGCTGTCGGCGGTGATGGCGCTGATCGTCACGGGCGTGGGCTTCCTGATCCACGTCTACTCGCTGGGCTACATGGCCCACGACCACGGCTTCCAGCGGTTCTTCACCTACCTGAACCTGTTCATCTTCGCCATGATGACGCTGGTGCTGGGCGAGAACCTCCTGATGCTCTTCGTGGGCTGGGAGGGCGTGGGGCTCTGCTCGTACCTGCTGATCAGC
>DAOPJF010000402.1:0-3008 GCA_035399525.1 Candidatus Krumholzibacteriia bacterium
CGGGCTGCAGCACGCTGGTCCACCGGTCGCCGACGGCGACCACCATGGTGCGCGAGACGTTCACGCCGTACTGCCGCACGAGGGCCAGGTCCTCGTTGGGATCGACGATGCGGTAGCGGAAGGCGCGCGAGTGCTGCGAGCAGGCCTTCAGCAGGGCCTCGGTCACGTCGCGGGCGGGATCGAGCTGCTGGTAGAAGGCCGTCACCAGGACGTGGTCCAGGTCGGCCGCCGGCGTGCCCGCCGAATCGGCCGCGGCCTGCAGCGCCGCCAGGCTCCCGGGCAGCGACTCGAGCACCTGCACCGTCTGCGGGGCCAGGCTGTAGCGCTTGTTGCCCGTCAGGTCGGCCGTCGCCGGCAGGCGCAGGGCCGCCAGGAACACGACCAGCCCGGCCGCGGCGGCCAGCAGCACGGGCGCGCCCTGCGCCGCGCGCCGTCCGCCGCTGCGCCGGCGACCGCCCAGCACGCCCACCGCGGCGGTCAACGCCAGCGCGGTCATGCCCAGGAACCAGGCCACGTCGCGCGTGTCGATCATGCCGCGGCTGAAGCGCTCGAAGTGGCGCAGCAGCGACATCTGCCGCACGATCTCGTCGAAGGGCCCCGGCAGGTAGCGGCCCAGCTCGCCCACCAGCAGCAGCACCACCGTCAGGGCGAAGGCCGAGAAGTAGGCCAGGATCTGGTGCGTCACCAGGGTCGAGGCCAGCACGCCGACGGCCGCCAGGCAGGCCGAGTACAGCAACAGGCCCAGCCAGGCCGCCAGCAGCGGTCCCGGCTCGGGACGGCCCAGCAGCCAGACCGAGCCGAAGTAGGCCCCCGACGCCAGCACCAGCAGCTGGGCGATGGCCACCGCGGCCAGCCACTTGCCCAGCACCCAGGCGGTGTCCGACACGGGCCAGCTGGCCACCAGCTCCCACCGCCCCGACCGGAAGTCCGACGCGAACAGCCGCATCGTCACCGCCGGCAGCAGCAGCAGCAGGAACAGGATCATGTTGGAGACCATGGGCCGGAACAGGCCCTCGGCCAGGTTCAGGTAGTTCCCGCTGCGTGCCGACTGCAGCGCCGTCAGCGACAGCTCGCTGTAGCCCAGCAGGAACAGCGTGTAGAACAGGCCCACGCCCACCAGGAAGCCCACCAGCACCACCGGCGCGACGGCGCCATGGAAGAACGCGCCCAGCTCGCGGCCCGCGACCGCCCGCAGCTGCCTCATGGCGTGGCCTCCGGCCCGTCGGCAACCGCGTCGGCCGAAGGGGACGGGTCGGCGGGCGCACCGCCGGTCAGGCGCAGGAACAGGTCCTCCAGGCTCGGCCCCTTGTCCTGCAGCCCCTGCAGGCGGCCCCCCGAGGCGAGCACCGACTCCACCAGCCGCGGGCGGATCTCCACGGGATTGCCCGCGATGGAGACCTCGGCCCCCTGGTCGGTGACCACCACGTCGTCGACGCCGGCGACCAGGGCCAGGGCCTCGGCCACGGCCTGGCGGTCGCCGTCCCACGAGACGACGACGGTGCTCTGGGCCGTCGGCGCCCGGCCGGCCTCGGCCGCGCCGGCGAGCCCGGAGGCCAGCTGCTCGGTGACCAGGCGGCCCTTGTCCATGATCAGCACGCGGCCGCAGACCGCGGCCACCTCGCTCAGGATGTGGCTGGACAGCAGCACGGTGCGCGTGCCCTTGAACGAGCGGATCAGCTCGCGGAACTCGACGATCTGGTGCGGGTCCAGGCCGCTGGTGGGCTCGTCGAGGATGATGACCTCGGGGTCGCCGACCAGCGCCTGCGCCAGGCCCACGCGCTTGCGGTAGCCGTGGCTGAGGGTGCCCACCAGGCGGCGCCGCACCTCGAGCAGGCCGGTGCGCGCCATGACCTGTTCGACGTGGCCGGCCTGGCGCGCCGCCGGTACGCCCTTCAGCTCGGCGACGAAGCGCAGGGTCGACTCGACGCCCTGCTCGCCGTACAGGGCCACGTGCTCGGGCAGGAAGCCCACCTTGCGGCGCACCTGCAGGGGGTCGGCCAGCAGGTCGCAGCCCGCGACCACGGCCGTGCCCGCGGTGGGCGCCAGCGAGCCGGTGAGGATCTTCATGGTGGTCGACTTGCCGGCCCCGTTCGGGCCCAGGAAGCCGACGATCTCGCCCGGGGCGACGTCGAAGGTGACGCCGTCCAGGGCGAGGGTGGCGCCGTAGCGGCGGGTCAGTCCCTTGACTGAGATCATGGGGCTCCGTCGATCATGGTTCCGTCCCGTGCGCAGGGCCGCGCCCCGCCTCGAACGCCGATCAGAGCGGCGCGTTCCAGCGCATGATGACCGATCCCCAGGTGAAGCCGGCGCCGAAGCTGGTGGCGACGACCAGGCTGCCTTCCCTGAGGCGGCCGTCCTCGAGCGCCACGCGCAGGCAGGACGGGATGCTGGCGCTGGTCGTGTTGCCGAAGCGGTCGATGGTCACGCCCACCTGGCTGTCCTCGAGCCCGACGCGGCGCTGGGCCGCCTCGATGATGCGCAGGTTCGCCTGGTGCGGCACGAACAGGTCGACGTCCTTGCCGGTGAAGCCGTTGCGCTCGACGATCTCGGCCGTGACGTTGGCCATGCCCTTGACCGCGTGCTTGTAGACCTCGCGGCCCTCCTGGTAGATGAAGTGCTTGCCGGCGGCCAGGGTCTCGGCGCTGGCGGGCGCCAGGCTGCCGCCGCCGTCCATCTTCAGCAGGTGGCCGCCCGCGCCGTCCACGTGCAGGATGGCGTCGAAGATGCCCTGCCGCTCGGGCGCGACCGCCTCGATCACCACGGCGCCGGCGCCGTCGCCGAACAGGATGCAGGTGTTCCGGTCGGTGAAGTCGACGATGGACGACATCACCTCGGTGCCGATGACCAGCACGCGCTTCGCGAAACCCGACTCGACCTGGGCGCGCGCGTTCTGCAGCGCGAAGACGAAGCCGCTGCAGGCGGCCTCCATGTCGAAGCCCCACGCCTTCTTCGCGCCGATCATGTGCTGGATCAGGCAGGCGGTGGCCGGGAACATCATGTCGGGCGTC
>DAOPJF010000403.1:0-3003 GCA_035399525.1 Candidatus Krumholzibacteriia bacterium
GCGGGCTTCGGCGGCCAGGGCATCCTGAGCCTGGGCCTGTTCCTGTCGCAGATCGGCATGCGGGCCGGCCACCAGGTCAGCTGGTTCCCGGCCTACGGCCCCGAGATGCGCGGCGGCACGGCGAACTGCTCGGTGAACATCTCGCAGGACCGCATCGGCTCGCCGCTGGTGGACCATCCCAACGTGCTGGTCGTCATGAACCAGCCCTCGCTCGACGCGTTCGAGGCGAGCGTGCCCGACGGCGGCACGATCGTGGTCGACACGACCATCGTCGAGGGCCGGCCGGACGCGAAGCGACTGAACGCGGTGCTGATCCCCGCGAGCGACATCGCCGACCAGGTGGGCACCGCCAAGGTGGCCAACGTCGTCGTGCTGGGCGCCCTGGTGGCGGCCACCGACGCGTTCCCGCCCGAGTTCTGCGAGTCGACGCTGCGCGCGGTGATCAAGAAGCAGAGCCTGGTCGACATGAACATGGAGGCGTTCCGCCGCGGCTATGATTTCGTGAAGAACGGGGGCTGACCACAGCCGCCGGCCGCACGGACCGGAGACAGGGGCCGGCCCCGCCACGCAGGTGTGCGGGCCGGCCCTTCCTGCAACCACGGAGGTGGGGGCGATGATCGTCGGCATTCCCAAGGCGAGGGCCCAGGACGAGCGGCGGGTGGCCGTGCCGCCGCGCGGCGTGCGCAGCCTGACCGAGCGCGGCCTGGACGTGGTGGTCGAGCGCGGCGCGGGCCTGGGCGCCGGCTTCCCGGACGAGCAGTACGAGCAGGCGGGCGGGCGCATCGTGCACGGCCCGGACGAGCTGTGGGGCCGGGCCGACCTGGTGGCCCACGTCGGTCCCATCGCGCCGTCGGAATACGGGCTGGTGCGCGAGGGCCAGGTCATCATGGCCAGCCTGCACCTGGCGGTGGCCGATCCGGCGCTGGTGCGCCTGCTGTGCGACCGTGGGTGCACCGCCATCGACTTCGCGATGATCCAGGACGACCACGGCACCATGCCCGTGCTGCGGCCGCTGTCGCAGATCGCCGGGCGCATGGTGCCGCAGATCGCGGCGCGCTACCTGCAGACCGACCACGGCGGCCTGGGCATCCTGCTGGGCGGCACGCCCGGCGTGGCGCCGGCCGAGGTCGTGGTCATCGGCGCGGGCACCGTGGGCCGCAACGCCGTGCGGGCCTGCGTGGGCGTCGGCGCGCGCGTGACGCTGCTGGACACCGACTTCGACCGCATCTCGGAGATCGACTGGATGTTCCCGGGCCGCGTGACCACCTTCCTGGCCACCGAGGCGGCCCTGCGCAAGGTGCTCGGCTACGCCGACGTGGTGGTCGGCGCCGTACAGGTGCGCGGCGCCCGCACGCCGCACCTGGTGACCAAGGAGATGATCGGCCTGCTGCGCGACCGCAGCCTGGTCATCGACATCTCGGTGGACCAGGGCGGCTGCTTCGAGACCAGCCGGCCCACCCGCCTGTCCGACCCCACCTACGTGGTGGACGGCATCACCCACTACTGCGTGCCGAACCTGCCGAGCCTGGTGGCCCGCTCGGCCAGCTACGCCCTGGCCAACGCGCTGCTGCCCCACCTGACGGCGCTGGCCACGCAGGGGGTGGCCGGCGCGCTCGAGTCCGACCGGGCGCTGGCGCGCGGGGTCAACGTGCGCAGCGGGCGCCTGGTGCACCCGGGGCTGGCCGCGGTGGCGGCCGAGGACGACGAAGGGGAGCGCCCGTGAGCTGGATGAGCGTGTACCGCGAGCGCCTGCGCACGGCGGCCGAGGCCGTGCAGGATGTGCAGAGCGGCCAGACGGTGTATCTCGGCAGCGGCTGCGCCATGCCCCACGTGCTGGTGGACGCCCTGGTGGCGCGGGCGCCCGAACTGCAGGACGTGGAGATCATCCACCACCTGACCATCGGCGACACGCCCTACCTGGGGCCGGACATGGCCGGCCACTTCCGCTGCAGCGACTGCTTCGTGGCGGCCAACACGCGCGAGGCGGTGAACGAGGGACGGGCCGACTACATCCCGATCCACCTGCACGAGATGCCGCGGCTGTTCCGGCGCGGCGTCATTCCCCTGGACTGCGCCCTGGTGGTGGTCAGCCCGCCGGACGAGCACGGCTTCTGCAGCTTCGGCATCGAGGTGGGGGTGACCAAGCCGGCCGCCCTGTCGGCGAAGCGCATCGTGGCCGAGGTCAACCGGCGCATGCCGCGCACCCTGGGCGACAGCTTCCTGCACGTCTCGAAGATCGACGCCTTCGTGGAGGTGGACCGCGACCTGGACGAGTTCCGGCCCGCGCCGCCGACGGAGGTCGAGCTGGCCATCGGCCGCAACGTGGCCGGGCTGATCGGCGACGGCGCGTGCCTGCAGCTGGGCCTGGGCGCCATCTCCAACACCGTGCTGGGCTTCCTGGGCGACCGCCGCGACCTGGGCGTGCACACCGAGATGTTCACCGAGGCCCTGCCGAAGCTGCTGCAGACGGGCGTGGTCACCGGCGAACGCAAGACCTTCCACCCCGGCAAGGTGGTCGCGGGGTTCATCATGGGCACGCGCGAGGTCTACGACTTCGCCCACGACAACGCGCTGATCGAGTTCCACCCCACCGACTACGTCAACCACCCGGTGAACATCGCGCGCAACGACCACATGGTCGCGGTCAACTCGGCCATCCAGGTCGACCTGACGGGCCAGGTCTGCTCGGATTCCATCGGCCTGCGCATCCACAGCGGCTTCGGCGGCCAGGCCGACTTCATGCGCGGCGCGGCGCTGAGCAAGGGCGGCCTGCCGGTCATCGCCCTGCCCTCGACCACGGACGACGGGTCCATCAGCCGCATCGTGCCGATCCTCGATCCCGGGGCGGGCGTGGTGCTGACCCGGGCCGACGTGCACGTGGTGGTGACCGAGTACGGGGTGGCGCCCATGCTCGGGCGCAACGTGCGGCAGCGGGCCGAGGCCCTGATTTCCATCGCCCACCCGAAGTTCCGCGAGGGGCTGCTGGCGGCGGCGCGGGAGCGG
>DAOPJF010000404.1:0-2984 GCA_035399525.1 Candidatus Krumholzibacteriia bacterium
CGAGCCCACGTTCACCGACACGTAGCCGCCCTTCTGCTGGATGCGGTCGAAGGCGGAGCGGTCCACGACCAGGTCCTTCACGATGGGGAAGGGCCCGGCGCGGAACGGCTCGACGGTGACCGTCTCGCCGTCCTTGAAGCTGCGCATGCGCACCTCGCAGGTGGTGGCCGCGGGGTGCGTGCCGTGGGCCGTCCCCTTGATCACCAGGCCGCAGGTGCCGCAGATGCCCTCGCGGCAGTCGCTGTCGAACTCGACCGCCTCCTCGCCCTTGCGCACGAGGTCCTCGTTCAGGATGTCGAGCATCTCGAGGAAGGACATCTCCGGCTGCACGTTCTTCACCGTGTAGTCGACGAACTTCCCGGAGGTCGCGCCCCGGGCCTGCCGCCAGATCTTCAGGTGGATGGTCATACCCTTGTCGCTCATGGCCAACCTTCCTCTATTTGTAGGACCGGGTCTTCAGTTCGACGTTCTCGAAGACCAGGTCCTCCTTGTGCATGACCGGTTCCTTGTTCTCGCCCGTGTACTCCCAGGCCGAGACGAAGCAGAAGTTGGCGTCGTCGCGCCGGGCCTCGCCGTCCTCGGTCTGGTGCTCGTCGCGGAAGTGGCCGCCGCACGACTCCTCGCGCATCAGCGCGTCCCGGGCCATCAGCTCGCCCAGTTCGAGGTAGTCGCCCAGGCGGTTGGCCTGCTCGAGCTGCTTGTTCATGTCGCCGTCGGTGCCCGACAGCGCCAGGTCGTTCCAGAACTGGCCGCGCAGCTGGCCGATTTTCGTGATGGCCTCCTGCAGGCCGGCGCGGTTGCGGGCCATGCCCACCTTGTCCCACATGATGCGGCCGAGGTCCCAGTGGATCTCGCGCACCGTGCGGCCGCCCTTGATGGACAGCAGGCGCTGCGTGTGCCGGCGCACGTCGTCCTCGACGGCCTTGAAGGCGTCGTGGTCGGCGCTGACGGGCTTCAGCTTGGCGCCCGCGAGGTAGCTGGCCACCACGCGCGGCACCACGAAGTAGCCGTCGGCCAGGCCCTGCATCAGGGCGCTGGCGCCCAGGCGGTTGGCGCCGTGGTCGCTGAAGTTCGCCTCGCCGGCCACGAACAGGCCCTCGATGGTCGACTGCAGGTTGTAGTCGACCCACAGGCCGCCCATGGTGTAGTGCGGGGCGGGGTAGATCATCATCGGCGCCTCGTAGGGGTTGTCGCCGATGATCTCCTCGTACATCGCGAAGAGGTTGCCGTAGCGGTCGGCCACCACGTCGCGGCCCAGCCGCTTGATGGCGTCGCCGAAGTCGAGGTACACCGAGTAGGGCGACATGTAGGCGTGCTTGTCCTGGTCGCACTCGACCTTGGCCGCCCGGGCCGCGATGTCGCGGGGCACCAGGTTGCCGAAGGCCGGGTAGCGGCGCTCGAGGTAGTAGTCGCGCTCGTTCTCGGGGATCTCGTTGGGACGGCGGGTGTCGCCGGGCTTCTTCGGCACCCACACGCGGCCGTCGTTGCGCAGCGACTCGGACATGAGCGTGAGCTTCGACTGGTAGTCGCCCATGTGGGGTACGGCCGTCGGGTGGATCTGCGTGTAGCAGGGGTTGCTGAAGAGCGCGCCGCGGCGGTGGGCCCGCCAGATCGCCGTCGCGTTGCTGTTGACGGCGTTGGTCGACAGGTAGAACACGGGGCTGTAGCCGCCCGTGGCCAGCACGACCGCGTCGGCGGCGTAGCGCTTGACCTCGCCCGACACCAGGTCGCGGGCGATGATGCCGCGGGCCCGGCCCTCGACGATCACCAGGTCGAGCATCTCGTGCCGCGGGAACATCCGCACCGTGCCGGCCTCGACCTGCCGGTTCAGGGCGCTGTACACGCCCAGCAGCAGCTGCTGGCCGGTCTGGCCGCGCGCGTAGAACGTGCGGCTGACCTGCACGCCGCCGAACGAGCGGTTCGACAGGGTGCCGCCGTACTCGCGGGCGAAGGGCACGCCCATGGCCACCGACTGGTCGATGATGCCGGCCGAGAGCTGGGCCAGGCGGTAGACGTTGGCCTCGCGCGAGCGGTAGTCGCCGCCCTTGATCGTGTCGTAGAACAGCCGGAACGTGCTGTCGCCGTCGTTCTGGTAGTTCTTCGCGGCGTTGATGCCGCCCTGCGCGGCCACCGAGTGGGCGCGGCGGGGCGTGTCCTGGATGCAGAAGTTCAGCACGTTGTAGCCCAGCTCGCCCAGGGTCGCCGCGGCGCCGCCGCCGGCCAGGCCCGTGCCGACGACGATGATCGTCAGCTTGCGCCGGTTGCCGCCGGGGGCCACCAGCGGATTGTCGATCTTGTGCTTGTCCCACTTGTCGGCCAGGGGACCGCCCGGGATCTTGGCGTCAAGAATGCGCGTGCTCATCCTAGTGACCTCCCTTCGCGGCGGTGAAGTGCATGAAGATGGGGATCACGATGAAGCCGATGGCCAGCAGGACCGACATCACCTTCGCCACGTTGACCAGCAGCGGCAGGTAGCGGTCGTTGGCCCAGCCCAGCGACTGGAAGGCGCTCCACACGCCGTGGCGCAGGTGCAGCCCCACCAGGATCATGGCGATCACCGTGAAGACCGTGAAGCCGATCCCGCCGAACACGTCGTCCACGACCTTGTACAGGTCCTTCGTGTGGTGCTCGGTCAACGGGTGCGGATTGCCGCCGTTGAACTTGAACAGGAAGATGTGCGCCACCACGAACACGAAGATGATCGCGCCCGAGTAGATCATGGTCTTGGACGCGAGGGTCTTCTGGCTCTTGCCGCCGGCGTCCTTGGTGAAGCGGTAGCCGGTGGTGCGGCCCCGGCGCTTGTCCATCCAGGCCACGGTGATCGCGCTGGCCATGTGGAAGACGAACAGCAGGAAGAGGCCGACCTCGAAGACGTAGATCAGCCATCCGTGGACGGCCGTCTCGAGGAAGTGCGCGTACTCGTTGAAGGCCCCGGCGCCGATGAAGAGGGTGAGATTGCCCAGCAGGTGCACGATGACGAACCC
>DAOPJF010000405.1:0-2961 GCA_035399525.1 Candidatus Krumholzibacteriia bacterium
GGTGTCCAGCCAGCTCGTGAAGCGTTCCAGGCCGTCGTAGGGCTTGACCAGGGGCCAGTCCTCGTCGCCCTTGTCCACGAAGCGCTCGAGGGCCGGGTCGAAGGCCACGGCCGGGGCCACGCGCGGGAACGGGCGCAGCGCGTAGACCGCGTTGCGCGGGGCGTAGACGCCGGCCTCGCTGTAGGCCTCGCGCAGCGGGCTGTCCGCCGGCAGGGGCGGCAGCACGCGGTGCTCGGGCCGGCGCAGCTTGGACATCCAGGCCTGGTAGCCCCCCGAGTAGAGGGAGCCGGTGGCCATCACGTCGCGCACGCCCCAGGCGTCGTTCACGCGCACGTTCACGTCGAAGCCGGGCGTGTACTGGCCGTCGCCGTTCTTGTCGGTGCAGCTGGCGTGCTTGCCCTCCTCCTCCATGATGTGCACCGGCAGCCGGGTGTGCCGGTCGATCTCCAGCGTGTTGTCGTACCACAGCACGCCGTGGGCCTTGGCCGTCACGCGGCTGACGGTGATCCACCAGCCCAGCTCGGGGTAGCGGTCCGCGCGTACGACCACCAGCTTCATCTCCACCGATTCGACGTCGTACTTGTGGGCGCCCAGGCCCTCCTCGCTCGGGTAGAAGAAGAAGTAGTCCAGGTCGATGGCGCCGACCCGCGAGAGGTCGATGCGCGTGCCGACCCGACCCGGGTCCTCGTCCAGCAGGGTCGGCTCGTCCTGCGCCACGCCGTCCTTCAGCAGGATGGTGCGCACGCGGTAGTAGACCACCGGCCCCTCGGCGGGCTGTTCGAAGGGGAAGCCCGTCGGCAGCCTGATGTCCTTGCCCGAGGCGCCGTCCAGCAGCGGCTCGTCGGGCGAGAACCACACCACCGGCGCGGCGTAGGCCGCCAGTTCGCCGAAGTCGAGGTAGCGCCGGTCGCCGTGCCACACCAGGCCGATGCGCTTGAAGGCGTTGCGCACCGACTGCGGGTACGCGGCCAACAGGCTGTCGATCGTGCCCTCGGTGAACACGGTGCCGTCGGCGGCGGTGGCGACGACGCGGTCGCGGTGGGGATCGGCCAAGCGGGGCCCCGAGGCCCGCGTCGGCGCGGCGGCGGCCAGCAGCAGGATCACGGACAGGATCGGGACGAGGGTACGGCGCATGGCGGCAACTCCGGGTTCGCGGACGGGTGACGACAGGGCGCCAGCCTAGCACAGGGCGGCCGGGCGTTCCACGCCGGCGCGCTCAGCCCCGTTCCGGGCGGGTGAACAGCCAGTCTCCCCGCTCGGGCGGCGGCCCCGCGGCGGCCCAGCCGTCCTCGTCGAAGCCCAGCAGGTCGGCCGGCCGCCGGGCGCCCGAGACCAGCGCGAACCGCAGCAGCGCACCACGCGCCTTCTTGGCGTGGACCGTGACGGTCTTCAGGCTGCCGTCGGGCCGCTCCTCCTTGAACACCGGGCTGATGACCGGCCCCTTCAGGGCGCGCACGTCGACCGCCTTCATGTACTCCTGGGCCGCCACGGTGATCACGGGCTCGCCGTCGGCCAGCTCGGCATCGAGCGCGGCGGTCAGGCGCGGCTTCCACCAGGCGGCCAGGTTGGCCGCGCG
Organism: Candidatus Krumholzibacteriia bacterium; assembly: GCA_035399525.1. Classification (GTDB taxonomy): domain Bacteria; phylum Krumholzibacteriota; class Krumholzibacteriia; order LZORAL124-64-63; family LZORAL124-64-63; genus JACZKN01. The sequence continues at coordinate 1,577 of DAOPJF010000405.1, forward strand.
GTCCGGGCCCAGCGGGCTGCCCATCTCCAGGCGGTAGGCCTCCACCAGGTCGAAGGGCCGCAGCACGCCGTACAGCCCCGAGAGGATACGCAGCCGCGCCGCCGCCCGCCGTCGCACCGGCGCGGCGAACCCGCCCGGCGCCAGCCCCTGGTACACCAGGCCGGTGAAGGCGAACACCGCCGGCCGCCGCGGCCGGCCCTCGGCGCCCCACCGCGCCAGCTCGCCCCGGGCGCGGTCGGCCAGGTCGCCGGTCACGCCCTGGGCCCGGGCCAGGCGCGCCGCCGAAAGAGCCCGCAGCGCCGCCGCCAGGTGCCCGGCCTCGACCGCGAAGGCGGGTTCGGTCGGCGCCAGGCGCGCCGGCAGCGGCCCTTCGAGGCTCATGGTCTTGGTCGAGTTCACCAGCAGCAGCATCGGTCTCCCTTCCCGCCCGCCGCAACGACGCGAGGCCCCCTGCCGCGGCAGGAGGCCTCGGGCGCCGCGCGGTCGGGCCGCGGATCTAGAACAGCGCGCCGGCGACCGAGGCCGCCGCGGCATGGAAGGCGTCCGGGCGGATGCCCAGGTACAGCACCAGCACCGCGAGCGCGCCGGCGGTGACCACCGACACCCACTCGACCCCGGTGTACGAGTCCTGCTCGCCGTCCTTCATGTACATGACCACGATCACCCGCAGGTAGTAGTAGACCGACACGAGCGAGTTGATGACGCCGATGATGGCCAGCGGCATCAGCCCGGCCTTCACGACGGCGGCGAAGAGGTAGAACTTGGCCATGAAGCCGACGAAGGGCGGGATGCCCGCCAGCGACAGCAGCGCCACCGCCAGGGTGGCCGCGGCGGCGGGCCGGCGGCGGGAGAGCCCGGCGTAGCGCTTGATGTCGTCGGCGTCCTCGCCCGCCTTGTTGCCCATGACGTTCACCACGCCGAAGGCCGCCAGGTTCATCAGGCTGTACCCGACCAGGTAGAACAGCACGGCGCCGGCCGCCGAGCCCTGCACGTGGCCCGCCATGGCGTGGCGCGCCTCGGTGCCCGCGGGCGACAGCAGGGTCAGCACGCCCAGCAGCAGGTAGCCTGCGTGGGCGATGCTCGACCAGGCCAGCATGCGCTTGATGTTGTCCTGCACCAGGGCCACCAGGTTGCCCAGGCTCATGGTCAGCACCGCCAGCACCGTCAGCACCGGGTACCAGAACCCGGCCAGCGCCGGCTGCAGCAGCAGCGCGATGCGCAGCAGGATGGCGAAGCCCGCGGCCTTGACCGCCGTGGCCATGAAGCCGGTCACGTAGGCGGGCGCGCCGTCGTAGACGTCGGGCGTCCACATGTGGAAGGGCACCATCGCCACCTTGAACCCGAAGCCCATCAGCATCAGGGCCGAGCCCAGCAGCAGCAGCGTG
>DAOPJF010000406.1:0-2958 GCA_035399525.1 Candidatus Krumholzibacteriia bacterium
TTTTCGCATAATACGGGTCGAAAGCATGTTCAGCATCGATTATCGCAGCGATGCCGCCAGCTTTCTGAGCTTCGGCAATGGCGTGAATGGCCAGTGTGGTTTTACCGGAAGATTCGGGGCCGTAAATTTCAATGACCCTGCCTTTGGGATATCCGCCAACCCCCAGGGCAACACCGACCCCGACGGGCTCCACCGGCTGTGGACCACCGACAACGCCGCCCGCGACAGCATCCTGTCGCGCTTCGACGTGATCGCCTTCAAGAGCTGCTACACCCCGACGTGCATCATCGAGACCGACGCCGAGCTGCAGCAGTACAAGGACTGGTACCTCGCCATCCGCGATGAGCTGGACAAGCACCCGGACAAGGTCTTCCTGGTCATGTCCATGCCGGCGCTGTTCATCGACCGCAACGACGTGGCCTGGGCCGACCGCTCGCGGAATTTCGCCAATTGGCTGGGCAGCGACGAGTTCCTGGCCGGGCACCCGAACCTGCGGTTCTTCGACTTCTTCGACCTGATCGCCAACCCCGACGACGGCTCGGACACCCGCAACATGCAGCGGCCCGAGTACCGCCGCAATCCGTCGATCCTCGACTCGCATCCCAACGAGCTGGCCAACCAGGTGGTGGGCCCGCTGTTCGCCCAGGCGCTGCTGGACGCCGCCGCGGTGCCCACGACGACCACGGGCTGGGGCGGCGCCAAGGCCGGCTACCGCTAGGCCGCCAGGGACCGCGGAACGCCGAAGGGCCCGCCGCATCGCGCGGCGGGCCCTTCCGTTCGTCGGCCCCCCGGAGCGGGGCCGGCCCGGCGGCCGGCTAGTTCGCGGCGGTCTTGACCGAGTCGGCCTGGGCCGCCAGCTCCTTCAGGTGCTGCTCGTTCCACTTGGCCGCCAGGGCGAACATCTCCGGCAGGGTGTGGGCCTCCTGGAAGATCTTCAGGGCCTCGTGCAGCTGCGTGTCGGCCTCGATGGCCACGCGGTAGGCCGCCTGCGGACCGTTCAGCCGGCGGGCCACCTCGCGGCGCAGGCCCCGGTCGATGAAGTCGCGGTTGGCGTCCAGCAGCGAGTCGCTCAGGGCCAGGTGGAACACCCCGAGGTACTCCTCGATGTTCTCGCGCTTGCCCAGGAACGTCTTGAAGTCGGCGAAGTCGGCCTTGGTGGGCTGCCAGTCCGCCGACGCGCCCTGGTGGGCGTTGGCGAACTCGACCGCCCACGAGAACAGGGCGCCGTCGCGCTCGAGGGCCACCTCGAAGTCGGTCAGGAAGTCCTGCGTGATCTCGATGTCGGGCGTCACGCCGCCGCCGCCGTAGACCACGCGGCCGCTGTCGGTGTGGAAGATCTCCTTCTCCGAGCGCGGCACCTCGAGGTCGGCGGGCTCGTCGGCCAGGTCGGCGTGGTCCTCGGGCATGCCGTCCTCGCCCTCCTCGGGGTGGCGCTTGCGCTCCTTGTGGATCGAGCGGCCCGACGGCGTGTAGTAGCGCGCCGTGGTGAGCTTCAGGGCCTCGTCCTCGTCCAGGCGGAACACGGTCTGCACCGAGCCCTTGCCGAACGACGTGCGCCCGACCACCAGGCCCGCGTCGTGGTCCTGGATCGCCGCGGCCACGATCTCGCTGGCCGAGGCCGACGAGCCGTTGACCAGCACGATCATCGGCACCTTGTTGTACACCTGGCCGCGGGCGCGGCTGTAGTAGCTCTGGTCCTGGTCCGCCAGGCGGCCCTTGGTGAAGACGATCAGCTGGTCGCGCGGCAGGAACAGCTCGGCCACCGCCTGCGCCGCGCCCAGCAGGCCGCCGGGGTTGAAGCGCAGGTCGACGATCAGGCCCTTCATGCCCTGGGCCGTCAGCTCGTCCAGCTTCGTGCGCATCTCGTCGGCCGTCGTGCGCGCGAAGTTCTGCACGCGGATGTAGCCGATGTCGCCCATCATGAAGCCGTAGGGCACGCTCTCGAGCTTGATGATGTCGCGCGTGATGGTGTAGGGGATGGGCTCGGCCACGCCCGGGCGCCGCACGGTGATGTTCACCTGCGTGCCCCGCGGTCCGCGCAGCTTCTCGACCGCCTGCTGGCTGGTGAAGTCGCGGGCCGACTCGCCCTCGATCTCCACGATCTGGTCGCCGCCCTGGATGCCCATGTAGTACGCCGGCGTGCCCTCGATGGGCGAGACCACGGTCGGGAAGTGGTCGCGCACGTTGATGCTGATGCCCAGGCCGCCGAACTCGCCCTCGGTGGACATCACGAGGTCCTCGTAGTTCACCGGCGGCAGGTAGTTGGAGTGCTCGTCCAGCTTGTCGAGCATGCCCTGCACGCCCGCCTCCATGATCTCCTTCGGATCCATCACGTCCACGTAGTTCTCGAGGATGCGGTCGTAGACCTCGCTGAGGATCTTCAGGTTCTCGTACTTCTCGCGGCGCCGCTCCTGCGCCTCGTCGGTGGCGCGGACCACGCCGACGGCGGCCGCCATCACCAGCACCAGGCCCAGGACGGCCAGGAAGCGGGGGCGGATGCGGGAACGGCGAGCGGGGCTCTGGGGGTGCGTCATGTGTGGTCCTTGTCGCTGGCGGCGGCGGGCCTGCGGGGCCCGCCGCCGGGGTCGGTGCGGCCGCCGCCGGGGGCGTTCCCCGGCATCCGGCGCGCGAAGCTCAGAGATATTTAAGCAATCCGTGTTCCAACCGCCGCAGGTGATCCAGGGCCTGGGCCAGCATCGCCTCCGGCTCGGCCGCGGCATCCACGGTGCGGAACCTCAGGTCACCCGACGCGGCCATGGCCTGGTAGCCGTCGAAGACCCGCCGGTGGAACTCGATGGCCTCGCGGTCAAGTCGATCCGTGGCACGGTGTTTCAGCCGTTCGCGCCCCAGCTCCGGCGGCAGCATGCACAGCAGGGTCAGGTCCGGCTCGAGCCCGCCGAGGGCCACCGCGTTCAGCTGGTGCACCAGCCGCTCGCCCAGTCCCCGCCCGTAGCCCTG
>DAOPJF010000407.1:0-2956 GCA_035399525.1 Candidatus Krumholzibacteriia bacterium
CCCATCCGGCGCGCGTGTTCATGGGCGACACCGGCAGCCTGGCCCTGGGCGGCGCGCTGGGCACGGTGGCCATCCTCGTGAAGAAGGAGCTGCTGCTGGTGGTCATCGGCGGCATGTTCGTCGTCGAGGCGGTCAGCGTCATGCTGCAGGTGATGTGGTTCAAGCGCACCGGCGGCAAGCGGCTGTTCCGCATGGCGCCGCTGCACCACCACTTCGAGCTCGGCGGCTGGTCCGAGACGCAGGTGGTCGTGCGCTTCTGGATCGTGGGCATCCTGCTGCTGCTCCTGGGCATGTCGTCCATCAAGCTGCAGTAGGGGAGGGAACGATGGGCTGGAGCGTCGCGCATCGCACCATCTGGGTGGTGGGGCTGGCCAGGAGCGGCTGCGCCGCCGGCCTGCTGCTGCGCGACGAGGGCGCCCGCGTCGTCGGCATCGACGACGCGGACGAGGCGGCTGTCCGCCGCCGGTGGGAGCGCGAGGGCCTGCCAACGCTGGCACCCCGGGCCTTCGACGAGATCCACACCGGCGGCGGATGGCCTGCCGAGGCGCCCTGGGCGGTCGTGCTCAGCCCCGGCGTGCCGACCGACCACCCGCGCCTGCGCGCCCTGCCGCGCACGGTGCCCGTGATCGGCGAGATGGAGCTGGCCGCGCGCTATTGCCCGGCGCCGATCGTCGCGGTCACCGGCACCAACGGCAAGTCGACCGTGACCGAGTGGATCACCCACCTGGCCCGCGCCGGCGGACGCCGCGCCGAGGCCGTGGGCAACGTGGGCACGCCCCTGTCCCTGCTGGCGCGCGAGCTGGGCCCGGACGACCTGGCGGTCGCCGAGGTGTCGAGCTTCCAGCTGGAGACCGTCACCACCTTCGCGCCCCGGGTCGGCGTGGTGCTGAACCTGGCGCCGGATCATCTGGACCGCTACCCCGACCTGGCCGCATACTACGCCGCCAAGCGGGTGCTGGCCGACCGCGTGCCCGCCGACGGCGCCTTCGTCACCTGGACGGCCTGCCCCGAGGCGCGGGCCTGGCCCACCGCGGCCCGGCGCGTGCTGTTCGGCGACGAGGCCGAAGGCGCGCAGGTGGCCTGGCGCGGCGACCGGCTGGTGGCGCAGCTTCCCGGCGGCGAAGCCGACCTGGTCGGGCGCGGCGACCTGCAGCTGACCTCGCCGCCCAACCTGATCAACGCCCTGGCCAGCGTGGCCGCCGCCGCGGCGGCGGGCGTGCCGGCCGACGCGCTGGCGATGGGGCTGAAGGATTTCCGCGGGCTGCCGCACCGGCACCAGCCGGTGGGCCGCCGCGGCGGCGTGGTCTTCATCGACGACTCGAAGGCCACCAACGTGCACGCGGTGTGCGGCGGGCTGGCGGGGTGGCAGGGCCAGGTGGTGCTGATCGTCGGCGGCAGCGGCAAGGGCGAGGACTACGCGCCGCTGCGCGAGGTGATGGGGCCGGTGCGCCACGTGGTGGCCATCGGCCAGGAGGGCCCGGCCATCGCCGCGGTGCTGCGGGACCTGGTGCCGGTCACGGCGGCCGCCTCGATGGACGAGGCGGTGGCCGCGGCCGCCGACCTGGCCGAGCCCGACGCGGCCGTGCTGCTGAGCCCGGCCTGCGCGAGCTTCGACATGTTCGCCAACTACCACCAGCGCGGCGAGGCCTTCGCGGCCGCCGCGCTGCGGGCCGGTGCGGTGCCGCCCGGCGTGAAGGAGCAACCATGATGCGACGGATCCGCACCCTGGCGGCCGGACTCGAAGGCGGCGACCCGTACCTGGGCGCCGCCGTCGCCGTCCTGCTCTTCATCGGCATCCCGGTGGTGTGGGGGGCGGGCAGCTTCGCCCGCGGCGCCTCGGCGTCGCCGCTGGGGCCGCACTACATCCTGGCCAAGCACCTGTTCATGATCGCGCTGGGCCTGGGCGTCATGGTCGCCCTGGCCAGCCTCGACTACCGCATCATGCGCAAGCGCTGGCTGGCCCGCGCCGCCCTCGTGGGCTCGCTGCTGCTGGTGGCCTGGACCCTGCGCCACGGCCCCGGCCTGCTCACGCACCACATCTGCCGCTGGGTGAACATCGCCGGTTTCCAGCTGCAGCCCGTCGAGCCGGCGAAGCTGGCGGCGATCGCGGTGATGGCCGAACTGCTGACCCGCAACGGCACGCGCGCCCCCGACGACCGGCACGTGCTGCAGGCCATGGCCTGGGGCTTCGCGCCGCTGGCGGCCCTGCTGGTGCTGCAGCCCAACTTCGGCAACGTGCTGGTCATCACCGGCGTCACCCTGGTGATGCTGTTCGTGGCCGGCATGCGCCTGCGCCTGCTGGGCCTGATCACCATGCTGCCCGCCGGCGGCATGGCCCTGGCCTTCGCGGTGGTGCCCAAGCTGCGCCATCGCCTGGTGGCCTGGATCGGCGCCCTGGCCGACGGCCAGTACCAGTACCAGGTCAAGCAGTCCATCATCGGGCTGGGAGCCGGCGGCCTGCGCGGCCTGGGGCCCGGCCAGAGCCACAACAAGTTCTCGTTCCTGCCCGAGTCCCACACCGACTTCGCGTTCTCGGTGCTGGGCGAGGAGTGGGGCCTGTTCGGCGCGCTGCTGGTGATCGCCATGATCGTGGTCATCGCCTGGCGCGGCTACGGCATCGCGGCCCGCGCCACCGACGCCTTCGGCCGCGTGACGGCCGCCGGCCTGACCACCACGCTGGTCATCTACGCGGTGGCCAACATCGGCATGGTCACCGGCCTGCTGCCGGTGATCGGCGTGCCCCTGCCTTTCGTCAGCTACGGCGGCACCGCGATGATCGGCGCCCTGGCGGCCATCGGCATCCTGATGAGCATCGAGCGCACCGCCCGCGCCCGCGACGTCGAGCACCAGCGCCTGCGGCGCCGCGGGGGCCTCGCATGACCGCGCCGCGGATCGTCGTCACCGGCGGCGGCACCGGCGGCCACGTGTACCCCGGGCTGGCGGTGGCCGAGGCGCT
>DAOPJF010000408.1:0-2949 GCA_035399525.1 Candidatus Krumholzibacteriia bacterium
CCTCCGCATCGAGCACCGGGCTGGCCATCGGGTCGGCCAGCCCGGTGCTCGATGCGGAGGTCATCCAGGCGGCGCTCGCGCTGTTCGACGCGGTGGATGCGCGCGGCGTGTCGGTGCTGATCAATTCCATCGGATGTCCGGCCTGCCGCCCGGCCTACCTCGCGGACCTGACCACGTTCCTCGAGGCGAATCTCGACCGCATCCCCGAGGCCATGCAGGGGCGCATCGGCACCAACCCGCTGCGGCTGTACGACGCCAAGGACGACGGGGTGCAGGAGCTGCTCGCGGACTTCCGTCCCATCACCAGCGCCCTGTGCGGCGCCTGCCGGGACCACCACGCGGTGGTGCGGGGGACGCTGGCCGACCTGGGCATCGCGTTCGTCGATGATCCGACCCTCGTGCGCGGGCTGGACTACTACGGGCGGACGACCTTCGAGTTCACCGCCGACTCCGGCCGCAAGCAGAGCAGCCTCGCCGGGGGCGGCCGCTACGACTACCTGGTCGAGCAGTGCGGCGGACCGCCGACGCCGGCCATCGGCTTCTCCATCGGCATCGAGCGCACGCTGCTGCACCTGGACGACGGGCCCTTCGATCCGCAGCTCAGCCGCCAGTCGGCGGTGGACGTGTACGTGGCGGCGGTCGGCGAGGCGGCGCAGCGCTACGCCCTGGTCGCCGGCGACCGGCTGCGCGAGGTGTGCCGGGTCGAGGTCGACACCACCGGCCGCGCGCTCAAGGCGCAGCTGAAGTCGGCGAACCTGCGGCGCGCCCGCGTGCTGCTGGTGGCGGGCGAGCAGGAGATGGCCGACGACACCGTTCAGATCAAGAACCTGGAATCCGGAGAACAGATCACGGCGGCACGGGGCCAGTTGCTGGCGGTCGTGCGGGAGGTGCTGGAAGGGTGAGCACGCAGAACGACAACAACGTCATCAGGACCCACCGCTGCGGCCGCATCGGCGAGGCCGAGCTCGGGCGCGAGGTGAAGCTGGCCGGATGGGCCGCGAAGATCCGCCACATGGGCGGCCTGGCCTTCATCGACCTGCGCGACCGCTTCGGCATCGTGCAGGTGGTGTGCGAGGAGGGGCAGCCGCTCGAGGCCGCCAAGGACGTCAAGCTCGAGGCCGTGGTCGGCGTCACCGGCACGGTGCGCCGCAGGCCGGACGACATGGTCAACGCCGACCGGGCCACCGGCGCGTTCGAGGTGGTCGTCTCGAGGCTCGAGATCCTCAACACCTGTCGGCCCCTGCCCTTCCAGGTGGACCAGGCGGACCAGGCCAGCGAGGAGCTGCGGCTGAAGCACCGCTACCTGCACCTGCGGCACCCGTCGATGGCCCGGAACCTCGAGGTGCGCCACCGGGCGGCCCAGGCGGCGCGCCGCTACCTGTCGTCGCAGGACTTCCTCGAGGTCGAGACGCCGCTGCTGATCAAGACCACGCCCGAGGGCGCGCGCGACTACGTGGTGCCGAGCCGCATCCACCACGGGCAATTCTACGCGTTGCCGCAGTCGCCGCAGCTGTACAAGCAGATCCTGATGGCCAGCGGCGTGGACCGCTACTTCCAGCTGGCCCGCTGCCTGCGCGACGAGGACCTGCGCAAGGACCGCCAGCCCGAGCACACGCAGATCGACATCGAGATGAGCTTCGTGACCGAGAACGAGATCTTCGCGGTCGTGGAGGAGATGGTCCGCACCATCTTCGCCGAGGCCGCGGGGCTGAACCTGGCCACGCCGTTCCCGCGCATCTCGTACGACGAGGCGATGAACCTGTACGGCTCGGACAAGCCCGACCTGCGCTTCGGCCAGCCCATGCACGACCTGGACGACCTGGCCGCCGGCTGCGGCTTCAGCGTCTTCGAGCAGGCCGCCGCCGGCGGCGGCACCGTGCGGTGCCTGTGCGCGCCGCGGCTGGCCGACTGGAGCCGCAAGCAGGTCGACGACCTCGAGGCGCTGGCGAAGAAGCGCGGCGCCGCGGGCCTGGCCCGGGCCAAGGTGGTCGAGGGCGGACTGGACACGGGCATCGCCAAGTTCCTGTCGCCGGCGTTCCAGCAGGCGGTGATCGAGCGCACGGGGGCCCAGCCGGGCGACCTGCTGCTGTTCGTCGCGGCGCCCTGGCGCAAGGCCGTCGAGAGCCTGGGCGCGGTGCGCCTGGAGATCGCGGCCCAGGCCGGCTGGATCCCCGAGGGAGCCTGGGCCATGGCCTGGGTGCGCAACTTCCCGCTCTTCGAGCGCGACGAGGAGACCGGCGGCTGGGCCGCCTGCCACCACATGTTCACGCAGCCGCGGCCCGAGGACGTGGCCGGGCTCGAGGCCGATCCGGGCCAGGGGCGCGCCCAGCTGTACGACCTGGTGTGCAACGGCGTCGAGCTGGGGTCAGGCAGCATCCGCATCCACCAGCGCGAGCTGCAGGAGCGGGTGTTCCGCATCGTCGGCCTGTCCGAGGACGAGTGGCTGCAGAAGTTCGGCTTCTTCCTGGACGCCCTGGGCTTCGGCGCCCCTCCGCACGGCGGGATCGCGCTGGGCCTGGACCGCCTGGTGATGCTGTTGACGGGCAGCCCGTCGCTGCGCGAGGTCATCGCCTTCCCGAAGACGACGCTGGCGGCGTCGCCCCTGGACGGCAGCCCCGGGCCCATCAGCGAGGCGCAGCTGCGCGAGCTGAACCTGGCCATCGTGCCGCTGCCTGCGGAGGGCGCGTGAGCGCACGCCAGGGCAACGGCCGCGAGGGCCGCGTCGTGATCGACGTCGAGGGCGTCGATGCGCTCGCCCTGCTGGGGGCGCGCGACGTCAACCGGCGCTGGCTCGAGGAGCGCCTGGACGGACAGCTGACGCTCAGGCACGACCAGCTCACCCTGCGGTGCCGCCCGGAGGAGATGGGGCCGGCGCGGGCGCTGCTGGACGACCTGGTCGAGCGCGTGCGGCAGGGGCAGCACGTCGACGCGGTCACCCTCGGCTACCTG
>DAOPJF010000409.1:0-2943 GCA_035399525.1 Candidatus Krumholzibacteriia bacterium
GCCTGCGCCGCGGCTTCGCGCTGGAACCCGGCGAGAAGGTCATCATCTGCGAGGACGTGGTCACCCGCGGCACCAGCCTGCTGGAGGTGCGCGACGTGGTCGAGGCGGCCGGCGGCCGGGTGGTCGGCCTGACCAGCATCATCGACCGCACCGGCGGCGACGTCGCCCTGCCCATGCCCCTGCGCTCGCTGGCCCGGGTCACGGTCGAGACCTGGGATCCCGCGGCCTGTCCCCTGTGCCGCCAGGGCCTGGACGTGGTCAAGCCCGGCAGCCGCGGCAACTAGGCCGCCGGTGGCGGCCACCCCCGGCGCGGCCGCCCGCTCGCGCGGGCGGATGTTGGCAGGCGGCCTCGCGGCCGCGCTGGCCGTGGGCGCCTGGTTCGCGCTGCAGCCGGCGCGCCCGGTCGAACCCACCAGCGACCTCTACACCCACCTGGGCGTGGCCCGTCACCTGCTGCGGGGCGAGGGATTCCAGGCCGACATCGCCTACCCCCTGTCCTTCGCCTGGTCCTTCGCCTGCCGCCTGCCCCAGCCGCTGGTGCACCGCACGCCGGGCTTCGCCATGCTGGTCACGCTGCCGGTGGCCGCGGTGTCCAGCGATCCGGTCCAGGCCGTGGCGGGGGTGCGCGTGCTGCAGGTGGTCCTGCTGGCGGCCATCGCCGGCCTGGGCGCGGCCGCCTGGCTCGCGCGCGGCCGGTCGGGGGCCGCCATCGCCTTCGCCGTCATGCTGGGGCTGCACCCGCTGCTGTCCTACGCCGCGGACTGGGGCCACGACGAGGTGGTGACCGGCCTGGTGCTGCTGGCCTGGTGGTTGCGGCACCGCGAGGCGCCGCGGCTGCCGGGCGCCGCCGATGGCGCGTTGCTCGGCCTGCTCGCGCTGCTGCGCCCGGAGCTGCTGAGCGTGCCGTTGCTGGCCTGGGTCCTGCGGCGGCCGCCGCGCCCCGCACTGCGCGGCCTGGTATTCGCGGCCGCCGTGTTCCTGGCCGTGGCCGGCCCCTGGGCCGCGCGCAACCTGCGCCTGACGGGCCAGCCCTTCTTCAGCGTGCAGGCCAATGCCGAACTGCTGAAGGACACGCGCGTGTTCCCGGGCTACGACGTCTACCGGCAGCTCGAGCCCCAGCCGTTCCTGCGGTCGCTGCGCGAGCATCCCGGCCCCGTCGCCCGCAAGGTCTGGCGCGGCCTGCGGTTCTTCGTCGAGGACGCCGGCGCGCTGCTGCCGCGCGGGATGGCCGTGGGCCTGACCGTCGTCGGCCTGGCCTGGCTCGCGGCCCGACTGCAATCGTGGCGCCGGCGATCGCCCGCGACGGCCCTGCTGGGCCTGGGCGACGGCTGGACGGAGCGGCTCGGGCCGGTCGGGGTCGTGCTCGCGGCGGCAGCCGTCTTCTACGCGGCCTTCGACCATTCCCTGCGCCATTTCGAGCCGCTGCTGCCGCTGATGCTGTGGGAACTGGCGGGACCCGCCGACGCTGCCGCGGCGGCGCTGGCCGGCTCGGCCCGGGCCGGCGCCTGGCGGCGCGGCGCGACCGCGGCCGCCGCGGCGCTGCTGCTGGTGCTGGCCGGCATGCACCGGCCCACGGGGTGGGACGCGGCCGAGGCCGCCGCCGCCCAGGCGGGCCCCCTGGTCGATGCCGAGACGGCACGGCTGAAGGACTCCCCTGCGGGCGTGGTCTTCGTGACCACCTCGGCCGCCCCTTGGCTCGCCGACCGGGCCGCGGCCTGGGACCCGGGCGACGGCGCCGTGCGGGCCCGCATCACCGCCTGCGTGGAAGGCCGCCCATGATCCCCTGGCTGTGCACGGACACGGGCCTGGAGGCCGCTGGCTGGCGCCACGGCTGGAGCACGTCCGACGGCCCCGACTTCGGTGGCGACCCCTGCGCCGCCGACCGCCTCGCTGCCGTCCGCGGCGCGCCCGAAACGATGCTGGCCGCCGCGCTGGGGCTGGACAGCCTGGCCTGGGCGCGCCAGGTGCACGGCGGCATGGTCCTGGAGGCGACGGCGCCCGGCTGCCTCGGCGAGGCCGATGCGGTGTGGACGTCGCGTCCGGGCCTGGGCGTGGCCGGCCGCTCGGCCGACTGCCCGCTGGTGCTGGTGGGGATCGCGGGCCCGACCCCCGTCTGGGGATTCGCCCACGCCTCGTGGCGCTCGACGGTCCGGGCCATCACGGCGCGATTGCTGGCGGCCATGGCGGCCGCCGGCGGCGACCCGGCCCGGGCCAGGGCGGTGATCTGCCCCTCGGCCGGTCCTTGCTGCTACGAGGTGGGTCCCGAGGTGCACGAGGAGGCGTGCCGCAGGCTGGGCGCGGCCGCCGCGGACCACTTCGCGCCCCGCGGCGACCGCTGGATCCTGGACCTGTGGGCCGCGAACCGGGCCCAGTTGACGGCGGCCGGCGTGCCGCCCGAGGCCATCGCCGTGGCCGGCGTGTGCACGATCTGCACCGACCGGTTCCCCAGCCACCGGCGCCAGGGCGCGGCCGCCGGGCGCTTCGCCGCGGCCATCGGCCGCCCTGCGCGTCCCTAGCGGTACAGGGCCTTCAGGCCGCTCCACGTGGCATCCTCGGCATCCACCGAGGGGCCGTCGTTGGTCGCGCAGGACGGGTCGTTGATGGAGGCCGACCAATTGGGCACCTGGTTGGCGTCCCAGCCCCACAGGTACTGCAGCGGCTTGTAGACCGCCGGCTCGGCGGTGGTCGTGTAGTTGGGCAGGTTGTCCGGCCCGCTGGGACTCGAGGCCGGCCCCACGCGCAGGGCGATGGACCAGTCCCAGACCACGTTCACGGTCACCTCGGCCAGCACCGTCGACTGGGCGTAGGGCAGCGGCGTGCCGAAGCCGACCACGAACTCGGGCTCGACCGCCGCGTTGACCGCATCGCCCATGAGGACGGCGCCCGCGAACCAGCCGTTCATGTTGCCCTCGAGGGTCGCTTCCCAGGACAGGAAGCCCGAAG
>DAOPJF010000410.1:0-2942 GCA_035399525.1 Candidatus Krumholzibacteriia bacterium
GCCGACGTGTGGTCCCTGGGTGTGATCCTCTTCGAACTGCTCACCGGCCGGCAGGCCTTCGCACAGGCCGGCAGCGACCCGGCGAAGATGCTGCAGATCCTCGACCAGAGGTCGGCGCCGCGGCCCAGCAGCGTGGGGTCGGCGCTGTCCGGCCGGCTCAGGGGCGACCTCGACGTCATCGTGGGTACGGCGCTGCAGGTCGATCCCCGGCTGCGCTACCGGTCGGTGGAGGCCCTGGCCGAGGACGTGCGGCGGCACCTGGAGGGCCTGCCCATCGCCGCGCGGCCGGCATCACCGGGCTACCGCGCCGGGAAGTTCATTCGCCGGAACCTGTTGCCCGTGCTGGCGACCGCGATCGGCTTCATCCTCGTGGCCGCGTTCGCCGCCGTGATGGCCGGCCAGGCGGCGCGCATCGGCCGGCAGGCGCGGGAGACGGCCCTGCAGCGCGACCGGGCCGAGCGGGTGACCGCGCTGCTGGTGGACATGTTCGACGTCTCGGATCCCATGCTCACGCGCGGCACCCGCGGCGACACCCTGAGCGTGCGCGACTTCCTGGTCGGCGGCCAGGACGCCATGGTGGCCCGCCTGGAGCAGGAGCCCGTCCTGCAGGCCGACATCATGCACATGTACGGCCGCCTGTTCGGGAACATGGGCGAGAGCGACCGGGCGTTGGCCCTGACGTCCGCGGCGCTCGAACGTCGGCAGACGCTGCTGGGCGACGACCACCCCGACGTGGCGCGCAGCCTCGACTACCTGGCGACGCTGCGCCAGAACCGCGGCGAGTACGCCGAGGCCGAATCGCTGTTCGTCGCGGCCCTGGACCTGCGGCGACGCATCCTCGGCGAGGACAACGCCGAGACCGCCGAGAGCTACAACAACCTGGGGGTGCTGTACGACGTGCAGGGCCAGTACGTGCGCGGGCGGCCGCTGCTGCAGGAGGGTCTCGAGCGTCGTCGCCGGCTGCTCGGTCCGCGGCACCTGGACGTCGCCCAGAGCCTGAACAACATGGCGGTGGCGACCTGGGCCCTGGGTGACGCCGCAGGTGCCGACTCGCTGTTCCGCGAGGCGCTGTCCATCCGGCGGGAAGGCCTCGGCGACCGTCACCCCTACGTGGCCAACACGCTGAACAACCTGGCCCGCGTGCTGCGCGATCGGGGCGACCTCGAGGCGGCCCGGACCATGTTCACCGAGGCCGTGGGCATCTGGGAGGAGACGCTGGGACCGGACCATGCCAGCGTGTCGGCGGGCTACTACAACCTGGGCCTGGTCGCCGAGGCCCAGGGGGATCTCGACGGCGCCGTGCGGGGCCTGCAGCGGTGCCTGGCCATCGACCGCGGCGCCTTGCCGCCCGAACATCCGTACATCGCGGACGGGGCCTATGAGCTGGGCCGCGTGCTGATCGATGCGCATCGCGGCGAAGAAGCGGCGCCGCTGCTGCGCGAGGCGTTCGCCATCCGCGCCGCGGCCGGGCTCGACACCGCCCAGGTGCGCATGCAGCTGGACCGCCTGGCCCCCGACGACGGAGGGCGGCCATGAGGCAGGCTGAGGTCACGGCGCTGCTGCTGTCGGCCGAGGGGGGCGATGCCGGTGCTCTCGAGCGGGTGCTGCCGCTGATCTACGAGGAGCTGCAGGAGATCGCGCGCCGGCACCTGGGCCGCGAGCGGGCGGGCCATACGCTGACGCCGACCGCCCTGGTGCACGAGGCGTACCTGAAGCTCGTGGACCAGACCCGCGTGCAGTGGCGGGGCCGCGGCCAGTTCCTGGGCGTGGCCGCCCTGGCGATGCGGCGCATCCTCGTCAATCACGCGCGGGACCGCAAGCGGCTCAAGCGCGGGGGCAACGCCCCGAGGCTATCCCTGACCGCCGGGCTCGAGGTGGCGGTTCCCGGGGCGGACGAAGACGACGACGTCATCATCCGCATCGATGCGCTGCTCGAGCGCCTCGCCGAGTTCGATCCCCGCGCCGCGCGCGTTGTCGAATGCCGCTACTTCGCGGGCCTGGACGTGGACGAGACCGCGGCTGCCCTGGGCCTCGGCACCGCCACGGTCAAGCGCGACTGGGCGCTGGCGCGAGCGTGGCTGCGGCGCGAGCTGGCGACGAAGCCCTAGAACCCCGCCGGATGCATCGTGTGCCATTCTGTCGCGCCCTCGAACGCCTTCGCCACCCCCAGCACCGTCGCCTCGTCGTGCAACTGGCCGACGAAGCTGATGGAATGGGGTGCGTCCTCAGCCAGGAATCCCGCCGGCACCACCACCTGCGGGTGGCCGGTCAGGTTGGTCACCAGCAGGTTCGCCCCGCCGAAGGACGGCGTCACGTACACGTCCACGCGCGTGAACAGGTCGGCCATCATCTCCATCAGCAGCGTGCGCTGGCGGTTGGCCTGGATGTACTCCACGGCCGGGATGAACTGCGCGGCGCGGAAGACGTTGGGCCAGGCGTCGCGGGTCTGGCGCACCAGCTCGTCGTCGCGCCCGGTCAGCACCAGCTCCTGGAACGCGGCGCCGGCCTCGGCCGACAGGATGAAGCCCAGGCTGTAGGGGTCGATGCCCAGGGTCGCGAAGTCGAAGTTCACCGGCACCAGGTCGGCGCCCAGGCCGCGCAGCACGTCCAGGGCCGTCGCGCCCAGGGCGCTGTCGGCGCCGCTCTCGGCGAAGGCCGCCTCGAGGTAGCCGATCCTCAGCGAGCGCAGGTCGACCTCGGGCCGGTACGAGAAGGGCATGTCGACGGTGGCCGGGTCGGCGGGGTCCGCGCCGCGGATGGCGTCGAAGACCAGGGCGCAGTCCTCCACCGAGCGGGCGATGGGCCCGATCTTGTCCATGCTCCAGCTCAGGGCCATGGCGCCCGCGCGGCTGACGCGGCCGTAGGTGGGGCGCAGGCCCGTGGCGCCGCAGCGCGTGCTGGGCGAGACGATGCTGCCCCAGGTCTCGGTGCCGATGGCGAAG
>DAOPJF010000411.1:0-2941 GCA_035399525.1 Candidatus Krumholzibacteriia bacterium
GCTGGCCTACTCCGACGCGCCCGCCGATGCGGGCCGCGGCATGGGCGCCGAGGGCGAGGGCGCCCTGTTCTGGAACGAGGACCTGGCCGGCCGCGAGCACGTGGTGGCGGTGTGCCCCGGCGTCCGCGCGATCCGCGACTTCGGGCCGGTGGTGATGGCCCGCGGCCAGTACTTCATGATGGGGGACAACCGCGACCACAGCGGCGATTCGCGCTACTTCGGCACCGTCGACCGCAGCGAGATCGCCGGCCGCGTCACCGGCGTGGCCCTGTCGCTGGACCGCGAGCACCACTGGACGCCCCGCTGGTCCCGGTTCCTGTCGCGCCTGAGCTGACGGTCCGCTCAGTCGAGGTCCTTGCGCCGGAAGAGATTCAGCGCCTTGCCGCCCGCGACCGGCAGCCACACCTGCTCGTACTCCTGCTGGAACGCGGGGTCGAGCACGATGTCCAGCTCGCGCCGATGCGGCTTGATGAGCGACTCGAGCGGCCGGTCGGTGATGCAGACATTGCCCACCAGGATGTAGTCGGGCCTGCGCTGCACGATCCAGCGGCCGTCGGTCTTCTCGTGGCCGGCGTAGCCCTGCCGGAACTCCACGTCGCGGTGCGCGATGGCGGGCGTGACGATCCCGTAGAAATCGTAGGTGCGGAAGTTCGTGCGCCACGGGATGTAGCCCGCCGGCCCCAGCGCGATGGTGGTGCCCGGCGGCAGCTGGGCCGCCAGGGCGTCGCCCGCCAGGATCCAGCCGCCCAGGTTGGCCTCGCTCATGTGCATGGCCACCAGGCGCCGCTCGCGGCCCTGGACGCTCGACACCAGCAGCACCGCCGCCAGCGGCACCGCGACCAGCGCGCTCGGCAACGGGCGCTGCAGCCAGCCCGCCTCCGACAGCAGCGCCACCACCAAGACCACGCCCACCGGCAGCATCGGGGCGTGGAACCGGAACATGCCCAGGCTGTCGCCGCCGACGGCCGTCGTGTAGCCCAGCCAGAGCAGCAACAGGCCCAGGGTCAGGGCGACAGGGCGCCGGACCAGGGCCGTCGGTCCGACGCGCGGCAGGGCGGCCGCGCCCGCCAGTCCCAGCGGCAGCCCGAAGCGCAGCAGGACGTCGCGGGCATAGGGCCAACCGGTGCGCAGCTGGCCGCCCAGGTCGCCGGTCTTGGCGTAGTACGTGTTGGGCAGCCACCATCCATACGTGTGGTGCCGCCACAACAAGTAAAGGGCCGTGCCCGCGACGAAGGCGGCCGGTCCCAGCCAGCGGCGAAGGTTGCGACCTTCGGCCGGCCGCAGGCCGTCGCCCGGCAGCAGCGACCAGGCGCCGAAGAGCGCGCCCAGGGCTAGGCCCTCGGGCCGGGTCAGGACCAGCAGCACGCCCAGCACGCCGGTCGTCAGGGTGCGCCGGGCCAGGGCGCCGCGCCAGGCGGCGAACACCAGCAGGGCGAACAGCGGGGTCTCGAGGCCGCCCCACATCCAGCAGGCCACCGGGCCGAGGGCGGCGACCAGCAGCTGCGCGGTCGGCGCGGCCCAGCGGCCCGGCGCGCGGCGGTCGCCCTGCAGGCGCTCGAGCGCCCCGGGCACCAGCAGCAGCAGGGCGCCCATGGCCAGCGTGCCCAGCACCCGCAGCCAGGCCACCGGCTCGATGCCGAGCTTCAGTCCGGCCGCGCCCAGCAGCACCCACAGCAGGTTCGAGTAGCCCTCGACGGGCTCGCCCGGGTTGAAGACCAGGCCGTGGCCCTCGACCAGGTTGCGGGCGTAGCGCAGCGAGATCCAGGCGTCGTCGATGACGAAGTGGAACCGCCAGGCGTGCAGCGCCAGCAGCGCCAGGGCGACCGCCGCCCCGGCCAGCGCCGCCGGCCGGACGCGCAGCACCAGGCCGCCGCTCACGCCGGCTCTCCGGGTGCGCTCTCGGTTTCCTCGACAGCCACGCCGCGGGCGACGAGCGCATCGATCATGGCGCGGCCCGGCACCACCTGCTCCTGGCGCAGTGCGCCGCGCTCGGCGATGGCGCCGGCGGCCAGCAGGTGCGCGATGATCGCTGCGGGGAAGCCGGTCATGCGCATCATGGCCGACAGGCCGGTGGCCCGGTCGTGGCGGTCGATGATGCGCACGCGGCGCCGCACGGCGCGCTCGCCGATCCAGCCCTCGGCCGTGCACTGCACCAGCACCACGTCCTCGCCGGGCAGGTCCAGGGCCTTCTGCAGCGCGTGCGCCAGCACGCGGCGCGGCGCGATGGTGACGCCGCCGATGTCCACGGGCCTCGCCTCGGTCAGGCCCAGCTCGTGCAGCAGGCGCACCTGGGCGCAGTGGCCCTTGTAGCGGATGGTCTTGTAGTCGAGGTCGGGCACGCGGCCCAGCAGCGTCTGCGGCAGGGTCGAGGTGCCGCCGCTGGTCTGGAAGGCCTCGAGCTCGCCGAAGGGCGCGGGGAAGGTGATGGTCTCCAGCTCGCTCAGCGAGGGCACCGTCTGCAGGCGCCCGCCGCGGATGACCACCGCCGGCTCGATGTACTCGTTGATCAGCCCCTCGACCGAGAACACGACCTTGTAGTTCATGGGCGGCTGCGGCGCCGCCGGCAGGCCGCCGACCCGCAGCTGCAGCGAGGCGGTGCGGTCCAGGCCGTCCACCAGCCAGTAGCCCAGGATGCCGGCCAGCCCGGGGGCCAGGCCGCAGTCGGGCACGATGGCGCAGCCGGCCCGGCGCGCCTCGGCATCCAGCGCGAACTCCTGGGCGACGATGGCGTTGTTGCCGCCCAGGTCCAGGAAGTGGCAGCGGCCGGCCACGGCCATCGCCGCCAGGTCGGCGTTGAACCAGTAGTTCACGGCGCTGACGGCGACGTCGGATGCCTCCATCAACGGGACGATCGCCCCGCGGTCGGTGACGTCCGCGCGCACCAGCTGCAGGCGCGGGTCGGCGAAGCGCCGGGCGAAGGCGTCGAGGTTGGCCTGGTCAC
>DAOPJF010000412.1:0-2935 GCA_035399525.1 Candidatus Krumholzibacteriia bacterium
ACCTGTAGGGGGAGAGCGGGCCCGGGCGGCCCGCGACGGAAGGCCGGCCCCGACGGGCCGGACGGTGGACTGGCAGCGACGAAGACGGACCGGAAGGAGCGAACCATGTCGAGTATCCGGAAAGCGATGGGCCGCAAGGGCTTCACCATGATCGAGCTGATGGTCGTGGTGGTGATCGTGGGCGTGCTGGCCTCGATCGCCGTGCCCATGTACGGCAAGTATGTCAAGAACGCGCGCCTGACCGAGGCCACCGGCCGCATGGGCGAGATCATCACCTCGTGCAAGGCCTGGGCGCAGGAACACGAGGACGCCAGCGGCAACCCGACCTGGCCGGCCGGCGCGGGCGGCATCGTCGACCTGTCGGCCTCGGAGAACTTCACCTACGCCATCACCGACGGCGCGAGCGCCGACGCCTCGGCCAACGCGCTGGAGATCACGGCGACGGGCCAGGCCAAGATGAACGGCGTCAGCGTCGTCGTGACGGTGCCGAGCATCTCGGCCAACGGGCAGCCGCCCGTCGTCAGCGGCCTGTAGGCGATGCGGCGGAGGGGGCCCGCGGGCGCGGGCTCCCTCCGGTCCGCGCGGAGGTGCGCGTTGGCCAGGAAGCGGAACATGCGCGGCGCCCGGCCCGGGCGCGGGGGGTTCACCCTCCTGGAGACCATGATCGCGGCGATCCTGCTGCTGATCATGTTCTTCGCGCTCGCCCAGATCCACGCGCGCGGCCGCGCGCAGATGGCGCTGGACGAGCACCGCCGCAAGGCCACCGCCGAGCTGCAGGCCACCCTCGAGGGCCTGCGCCGGGACTACGACTACGACAGCCTCGGCGCCCTGGACGGCGACCGCGCGGCGGTCCGGGTGGACGGCATGGACTTCACGGTCGCGACCGACGTGTCGGTCGGGACCCCGGAGGCCCAGGCCACCACGGTGGTGGTCACGGTGTCCTGGCACGAGACCATCGGGGGCAACGACATCGTCCGCGACGTGTCGGCCACGACCATCCTGGCCAGGGGGCTGACATGGCAGCAGTAGCCCGGCGACCCGCGCGCGGGGGCTTCACGATCGTCGAGATGGTGATCGCGCTGATGATCGCGCTGATCGTCGTGCTGGCCATGGGGCGGCTGCTCGTGGTCAACCAGAACGCCTGGAACGACGGCCGCGACAAGGCCCAGCTGCAGCAGAACCTCAGCGAGGTGCTCGACCGCATGGTGCGCTCGGTGCGCGGGGCGCGGACGGTGGCCGTGGTGGACGCGGGGGAGTTCCGCACCTACGACGCGGCGGGCGGGCTGGTGCACACCTACGCCCTGGTGCGCGTGGGCGACCTGCCCGGCGTGCTTCAGGAGGACGGGGTGGCCCTGACCACCCGGCGCTGCGCGGCGTTCACCTGCGCGGCCAACGGCGACAACACCAGCCTGACGCTGGCGGTGACGCTGCTGGACGATGCGGACAACGAGGTCTCCCGCACGACGCGGGTCACGATCCGCAACCGGACCATCGAGTTCTAGGGGTGTCCATGAGGCATCGACACGGCAACGGACGGGATGCGGGTCGCGACGGCTACGTGCTGTTCGCGGCCGCGGTGGCCGCGCTGGTGGTGACCATCGTCGGCTATGCCTTCTTCGAGCTGGCGGTCTCCGAGAACAAGGCGGCCAACTACCGCCAGGACTCGGTCGAGGCCTTCTACCTCGCCGACGCCGCCATCGAACGGGCGCGGGCGCGGTTCCTCGAGGACCGGTCCTGGCGCGACGGCTTCGCGCCCCAGCAGGCGGGCCGCGGCACCTACGAGCTGGTGGTCCGCGACACGACGGTCAACGGGAGCGAGGACGGGGTGAGCCTGCTGGCCACCGGCCGCGTGGGCCGGGCCGTGCGCAGCCTCGAGGTGCTGGTGGGCGTGCCGCCCTCGGCCTTCGACATGGCCCTGTTCGTGCTCGGCGACTGCACCGTGGACGGCACCCTGTGCCTGACGGGCCAGGCCTACATCGCGGGCACCGCCGATTTCGGACGCCGGGACCGCAACCTGGCCTGCGGCGGGCAATACACCGACGGGTTCCAGTTGTCGCCGCCGGTGATCCGCACCGAGCCGTACCAGTACCCCGGCACGACCTACTACACCGTCCGTGGCGACCGCCTGAACCGGAACTTCATCGCCCGCGTGTTCGACCGCTACGGCGTCGAGGTCACCGCCCGCGCCGGCAACGACCTGCAGGACGTGGTCACCTACCGCAAGAACAGCAACGTCTTCGAGTACGCCTTCGACAACCAGGGCCTGGTGGCCAAGTACTTCGACGAGACGGACGGCGTGTTCCGGCTCGCGCCGGGCGACCACGCGGTCGTGGTGGATTTCGGCGTCGGGCCGATGCCCCAGGGCGGCGCCAAGTCGGCGGGGTCGCCGGACAAGGACGGCGAGCACGACAACGGCGGCGGCAACGACGCGATCGACTTCAGCGGGGCCCTGTCCGACGTGATCATCAACGGCGGCAACCACTCGGTGATCAACGCCACGGTCATCAACACCCGGTTCACCGGCGTGACCGACGGCCAGCGCCTGAACCGGCGCTACTGGACCGGGGGCTCGACCTCCATCCAGGACGTGTCCATGCAGCCCCGCAACGGCATCGCCGTGATCGCGGGCGACCTGGACCTGCCCGACCCCGGGTCGCTGTCCATCGGCACGTCGTCGTGGCCGGCCCTGGTCTACCTCCTGGGCACGATCGACCGCATGGAGGACGGCCAGGACTTCGAGGGCTGCGTGATCATCCTGGACGACCTCGACACCGGCCGAGACTTCACCATCACGTTCAACGACCGGTTCGTCGACCGCCTGCCGCCCTACTTCCTGTCGACGTGGCACGGGGGCACCGAGACCTCGGGCACGCTGGAAGTCGTGCAGTGGCGGGAAGTGGCGCCGGGCGGGGGCCAGTAGGGGGCGGCGCAGGCC
>DAOPJF010000413.1:0-2933 GCA_035399525.1 Candidatus Krumholzibacteriia bacterium
ACCCCGTCCCCTCCCGCGAAAACCGCAACGGAATCACCTCGATCTCCCGCGCCCGATCCGTCTGTTGGACTTCACAACGGGTCCCCGCTACCACATAGAAGGAATCCCCGGCGCCGCTGGCGTCGGGGATTCTTTTTTTGCGGCCCCGGCGCATCGGCGGCCGTTCCTGCCCGGACTTGACATTCCGTCCGGTCGTCCCCATACTGCGTCGTCTCACTGCCTATGTGCATCAAGAGTCCCGCTCCCTCCGGGGAAGCGGGCGGCAACCGAGCGGGAACGAGCCCGCCACGGTGCCGACACCCAACCATGTGTTGGGCGAGATGCGGGCGGGGCCGTCCTGCGGACGGAATCCGTCAAAATGCCGTGCCGTGCACGGTTCGCACTGCCCTCTGCTGGTCCCCTCTTGATGCCGTAACGAAGGAGTTGCGGCATGAAGTCCCACCTGGATCCATCCATCGAAAGCCTCTGTTGTCATGCGGGCGCCGGCCAGGGCGATGGTGTTCCGCTCGCGCATCCGCTCGTCCAGTCGACCACGTTCTGCCAGGGCGGGGTCGGCGGCACCGCGCCCTACACCTACTCGCGCGTCGCGAACCCGACGGTCTCCGCGCTCGAGGCGACGCTGGGCCGGCTCGAGGACGCACCGCCGGCCGTCTGCTTCAGCACCGGCCTGGCGGCCGAATGCGCCCTGTTCCTGGCCGTGCTCAAGGCCGGCGATCACCTGGTGTGCGGACGCTCGGTGTACGGCGGCACGACGCGGCTGATCCGCGAGTTCCTGGCGCCGCTGGGCGTCGCCTGCACGTTCGTCGACGCCACCTGCGCCGCGGACGTCGCCGCGGCCATCCGGCCCGACACCAGGCTCGTGTTCGTCGAGACGCCGGCCAACCCGACGCTCGTGCTGACCGACCTGCGCGCCGTGGCCGCGATCACGCGCGCCGCGGGCGTTCCGCTGGCGGTGGACAACACGTTCCTGACGCCCGTGCTGCAGCAGCCGCTGGAGCTGGGCGCCGACATCTCGGTCTGCTCGACGACCAAGTTCATCGACGGCCACTCGGTGGCGCCGGGCGGGGCGCTGGTCACGCGCGACGAGGCGCTGCTCGAGCGGCTGCGCTTCGTGCGCAAGGCCACGGGCGCCATCCAGACGCCGCTGCACGCCTGGCTGACGCTGCAGGGGATCAAGACCCTGCCGCTGCGCATCCGGCGGCAGTCCGCGACCGCACTGGCGGTAGCTAGGGCCCTGGCCGAGCGGCCGGGCATCGCGCGGGTGCACTACCCCACGTTCGCGGATGCCGACCTGGCCGCGGCCCAGCATCGCGGCGCCCACGGCGCGGTGGTCACCATCGAACTGGCGGGCGGGCTGGCTGCGGCCGCGCGGTTCTGCGAGTCGCTGCGCCTGGCCCGGCTGGTGGAGCACGTCGGATCGGTCGAGACCCTGGCCACGCATCCGGCGACCATGACCCACGCCAGCGTGCCCGAGGCCGACCGGCGGGCCGTCGGCATCACCGACGGGCTGGTGCGCCTGTCGATCGGGCTCGAGGAACCCGACGAGATCCTGGCCGACCTGGACGGAGCCCTCGGCGCCCTGCAGGGCGAGGCGATCGCCACCGAAGGGAGCCGGTCATGAGCCACGCTCCCCTGATCGTCCTGAAGCTCGGCGGGTCGGTGCTGACCGACGCGTCGGGACTGCGGCGGGCCGTCCACGAGGTCTATCGCTGGCGCCGCGACGGCTGGCGCGTGCTGGCGGTGGTCTCGTCGCTGACGGGCCGCACCGACGAACTGCTGGCGCGGTGCGACGGGTTCGGCTCGCCGCCGGATTCGCCGGCGCGCGCGGCGCTGGCGGCCATCGGCGAGTTCGAGGCCGCGGCGCTGCTGAACCTGCACCTGGAATCGGCTGGAATCCCGGCGCAGGTGCTCAGTCCCGGCGCGGTGGGCCTGAAGGCCTCCGGGCGGCCGACCGATGCGGTGCCGACATCGCTTTCGGCCGGGCGGCTGACCGCAACCCTCGCCGACCGGGTCGTCGTCTTCCCCGGCTTCATCGCCCTCGGCGAGCGCGGCGATCCGGTGCTGCTCGGACGCGGCGGCTCGGACCTGACCGCGCTGTTCCTGGCGGCGGAACTGCAGGCGCGGCGGTGCCGGCTGATCAAGGATGTCGACGGCCTGTACGAGGACGACCCGGCGCGGCCCGGGACGCCGCCGCGGCGCTACGTGCAGGCCTCCTACGCCGACGCCCTGCGCACCGACGGCACCATCATCCAGCACAAGGCGGTCCGCTTCGCGCAGGCCCGCGGGCTGGAGGTCGAGCTCGGGCGATTCAACGCGAGCGAACCCACGCGGATCGGTGACCTGGCCACCGTGCTCGAGCCGGCCCCCGAAACGCGGCCGCCGCTGGCGGTGGCCCTGCTCGGCCATGGCGTGGTCGGGGCGAGCGTGGCGCAGCTGCTGGCGGATCTCCCGCGCGAGTTCCGCCTGCACGGCGTGGCGGTGCGCGAGCCCGCGCGCCATCCCGACCTGGCCGAGGGCCTCGTGTGGACGGACGCCGTGGCCCTGGCCCGGACTCCCACCGACGTGGTCGTGGAAGTGATGGGCGGAACCGGGACGAGCGCCCGCGCCGTGTCCGCCGCCCTCGGACGCGGCGCCGACGTGGTGACGGCCAACAAGACCCTGCTGGCCGAGACCCGCGGCCTGGAGGCGTTGGCCGAGGCCGAAGGCGCCAGCTGCAGGGCCAGCGCCGCCGTCGGCGGATCGCTGCCGGCCCTGGAGGCCGTGGCGCGGCCGCGATCCAGCCCGGTCGTCGCCCTGGAAGGCATCCTCTGCGGGACGGCGAACTTCGTCCTCGAGCGGATGGAAGCCGGCGACGCCCTCACGGCGGCGGTCGCCGCCGCCCGACGGCTGGGCCTGGCCGAGGCCGATCCGGCCCGCGACCTCGACGGCCGCGA
>DAOPJF010000414.1:0-2933 GCA_035399525.1 Candidatus Krumholzibacteriia bacterium
CCTGCATGGCGCGGGTGATGACCTGGTCCACGAGTTCGACCACCCCCGCGTCCTGGGCGCGCTGCTGCGCATCGTCGTCCGAGGCCGCCTCGCGCGCCGCCGTCGATTCGCGCACCTCGTCGACGACGCGGTCGACCAGGCTGTTCACGTGGCGGCTGCCGTCGACGTTGCGGTAGCCCGCCTCGCGCACCCGCTCGAGCACGTCGGCCGGCCCGACGATGATCTCCAGGCCGAGGCCGCGGTCGCGCGCCATGCGGTCCAGCCGGTCACGGGCCTCGAGATCCAGGGGATCGACCATCGCCACGCAGAGCACGCCGTCGTGGACCCTCACCGGGACGACGTGGTAGCGCGTGGCGAACTCCGAGGGCACGACCTCCAGGGCCGCCCGCTGGATCTCGTCGCGGGCCGGATCGAACGGCCGGAAGCCGAGCTGGCTCGACAGGGCGCGGAACAGGTCGGCCTCGTCGATCAGACCTCGCCGCACGAGGATCTCGCCGAGGCGCTCCTTGGTGCCCTTCTGCTCGTCGAGGGCCTCCTGGAGCTGCCCGGGCGTGATCCGCCCCTCCTGCACCAGGAGTTGCCCCAGGTTGCCGGCGCTCTGCGCAACGTTCATGGATCCTCCGTGGCCGCAGGCGACGCCCCATCCCGGGGCGCCCATCGCAGCCGTCCTGGACTATCGGCCCGCACGGATCTCCCTTAATGCCAGAATCGTGCTATCCCTATGGCTCTGCGCCCGATCCCCGCTGCGAAGGGGACAATGGACGGCCAAATAGGGGGTGATTTTGCGATGTTCCATGCGAGCAGGACTAAAGAAGGCACCATTATTTTCATGATGGTGCCCCCGTGGGTTGTTCCGCCGCCGGATGCGCCGTCCGGGCGAGGCGCCGGCGGCCGATCGTCCCTCGGTGCGAGGGGGGCGGACACGCTCGGTGGCCGGTCCGATCCTGCCCACCTGGCGACGGAAAATGTCCGGAATGGCCCTTTGGCGGCCCGGCAGGAGGCTTGCGGCGGGGGCCGGGACTTTTTAATTGCACGCCGAATCTAACTGTTGATTTTTAATCGCGTTATCGGGTAGAATGCGGGGATAGCCACGGAATCGGCGGCACCACCGCATCTTGCACCCGAGCGCTCTTGGGGGAACGCTCGTCGCCTGGGCGCCGCCGGATCATATGCATCGACGTGTTCGCCAACCCCTGAGAGGCCACCCATGAGGAGAATGCTCGCCGCATTGCTGGGCCTGATGCTGTGCGCCGGCCTGGCCACCGCCGGCACCCTGACGCCCGGACTCCAGCGCCAGATCGAGAACATGAACGGCAGCGACCCGATCAAGGTCTTTGTCGTGATGAAGGACCAGGTCAACGTCCAGGCCCTGGACCGCGAACTCCACGCGGCCAAGGCCGGGCTGGACACCCGCCACCGCACCGTGGTCGGCGAACTGCAGGGCAAGGCCCAGGCCAGCCAGCAGGCGCTGCTGGCCGACCTGTCGGCCAAGGCCGCCACGGGCATCGTCCGCGGCTTCACGCCCCACTGGCTGGTCAACGGCGTGGTCGTCGCGACCACCGTCGACGGTGCCCGCGAGCTCGCCGCGCGGCCCGACGTCGACGTCGTCGAGGCCGACCTGGTGGTCGAGCTGATCCAGCCCCTGAAGTCCGAGAAGACCGCCTCGCCCGACAAGGCCATCGGCATCACCCCCGGCGTCGTCGCCGTGGGCGCCCGCCGCGTGTGGGACGAGCTGGGCGTCGACGGCACGGGCGCCCTGGTGGGCGTGCTGGACACCGGCGTGCAGGGCACGCACCCCGCGCTCAGCGGCAACTGGCGCGGCAACCACGCCCCGGTCAGCGAGTGCTGGCTGGACGCCGCCGGCCTCGGTGACGCCACCCCCATCGACCAGCACTACCACGGCACGCACGTGATGGGCACCATCGCCGGCCGCGCCGCCAACGACACCATCGGCGTCGCCCCCGGCGCCGAGTGGATCGCCTCGAACATCATCAACTACCCCGGCGTGGACGCGGGCTTCGACAACGGCGTCATCGCCTCGCTCGAGTTCATGTCCGACCCCGACGGCAACCCGGCGACCACCGACGACGTGCCCGACGTGGTGCAGAACTCGTGGGGCGTCAACGAGAGCTTCACCGGCTACGTCGACTGCGACAGCCGCTGGTGGAACGCCATCGACGCCTGCGAGGCCGCCGGCGTGGTGCTGACCTGGTCGGCCGGCAACGAGGGCCCCAGCGGCACGACGCTGCGCAGCCCCGCCGACCGCGCCACCACCGAGTTCAACTGCTTCAGCGTCGGCTCGACGCTGGCGACGGCTCCCTACACGATCAGCTCGTTCTCGAGCCGCGGGCCCTCGGGCTGCGGCGGCACCTACGCCATGAAGCCCGAGATCTCGGCGCCCGGCTCGGACATCTACAGCGCCGAGCCCAGCGGCGGGTACCAGTACCTCAGCGGCACGTCGATGGCCGGTCCCCACGTGGCCGGCGTCGTGGCGCTGATGCGCGCGGCCAACCCCGGCCTGGACGTGATCACCATCAAGCAGATCCTGATGGACACGGCCGTCGACCTGGGCACCGCGGGCGAGGACAACGACTACGGCCACGGCTTCATCGACGGCTACGCCGCGGTGCTGGCCGTCATGTCGGGCTACGGCACGGTCAACGGCACGGTCACCGACGCCTCGACGAGCCAGCCCATCGCCGGCGCCCAGGTCGTGGCCTCGGCCCCGGGCGAGACCTCGCGCACGATGACCACCGACGCCGCCGGCGCCTTCTCGACCATGGTGCCCCAGGGCGGCTGGACGCTCGACGTCAGCGCCTTCGGCTACCTGGGCGACTCGGCCGGCGTGACCGTCACCGAGGACATGACCACGACCCAGGACTTCGCCCTGGACGCGGCACCCTCGGCCCTTCTGTACGGCCATGTCTACGACG
>DAOPJF010000415.1:0-2925 GCA_035399525.1 Candidatus Krumholzibacteriia bacterium
GGTCGGGTCGGTGTCGTGGCCCAGGAACAGGATGCCGAAGTAGCCGTCGATGCGGCCGTTCTCGGCGGCGTCGTACATGTAGCCCACCTCGACGGGCACGAAGCTGCCGTCGGAGGCGCGCACCAGGCCGCGGAAGCTGCCGGCCATGTCGTCGTCCGCGATGCCGTCGCCCGAGCGGGGCCCGATGTCGCTGTCGGCGAAGAAGCCCAGGTACACGCGGTCGATGGCCGTGACGCCCACGTTCTTGATGGTGTACTCGAAGCCCACGAAGTCGTCGACCTGGTCGTTCTCCCACTGGTACGTGCTCTGCACGATCTCCAGGTTCATGGGCGTGTGGTCCGGATTGTTCTCCTGGGACAGGCGCGTGTTGTCGTACTGGGTCAGCACCATCATCTGGTTGCCGATCTGGCCGAAGTCCTCGTCGATCAGGCCGTCGCCGTCGTCGTCGTGGCCGTTGAGGATCTCCTCGTCGATGCGAGGCGCGCCGTTCTCGTCGACGTCGTCGTCGTCGTTGGGGCTGGGCATCGGGCGCCGGCGGCCGCTGGCGTCGATGTTGCCGGCCGGGCGCATCAGCTTGGTCCCGACGGCCTCGTAGATGGTGGCCTCGATCTCGTCCAGCGGGTAGATCTCGCTGCCCCAGCCGCCCTGCGACACCAGGCGCTCGCCGAGCACGACGCCGCCGATCCAGATGCCGGCGCCCCAGAGGTACTCGTTGCCCGAGCCGGCGGGCCACTGGCACGACGGGGCGTCCGAGAACGGCGTCGCCGTGGACGGCGCCGAGCCGATCAGGCCCCAGTTCGTGATGTTGATCTGGACCTCGCCGACGTTCATGACGTAGCTGCCGTCGAGGATGAACGCGCCGCTGGGGTTGTAGCCCATCTCGGTGACGGGGTTCGGAATGTCCATGACCGCACGCGCCGGTCCGGCAAGCCCGACCCCGACCACCAGCAGGCCGCAGAGGACCAGCCGCCGGGGCGCGTCCGCCTTGATCCCGAAGAAGCTCCTCATCGCCATCCTTTCGGACCGACCCCGGTCGCCGGGCCGGTGCACTGCCCCTCTAGAAATAGTAGCCGATGCCCAGGCGGAACAGACGGTGCTGCCCGAAGGTCCGCGGGTCGTAGAACGGGATGAACTCGTCGACGCCGTCGCCGTTGGCGTCCTGCAGCAGCGAGGCGCCGTACTTGCCGGTCTCCGTCAGGTACGAGACGCCGGCATAGCGCGCGCCGTTGATCATGCCCGGGCTGATGCCGCCGCCGCCGGGGTTGTTGATCACGTCCTGGTTCAGCAGGTTGAACGACTGCAGCTGCAGGGACAGGCGCTTGCCGTAGAAATTGATGTTGCGCTCGAACTGGATGTCCAGCGAGTAGGTCGCCGGCAGGCGCTCGCTGTTCTCCAGCATGGGGTCCTGGCGCTTGGCGAAGCGGTCCACCGGGGTCCAGGGGAAGCCGCTGCCGTACGAGAAGGTGAACGACATGGACCACACCCGCGGCTCCTCGAGGCGCAGCAGCAGGTTCGCCGTGTGGCGCTGGTCCCAGGCCAGGGGCAGCTCCTGGTTCGGCAGGTAGGCCAGGCCCTCGGGGCTCGAGCCGAAGGCCGTGTCCGAGGCCACGCCGTCGGCGAACGAGTAGGTGTAGCTGAGGTCGAACGAGTAGTTGTCGCTGTAGCGCTTCTCCAGCGACATCTCGATGCCGCGGGACGACGCGTAGGCCTTGTTGATGTAGCGCGCCAGCGTCTGGCCGGTCGACTCGTCGGTCACCTGGGTGGCCGCGATCAGGTCGTAGATGTCCTTGCTGTACAGCGAGAACTGGCCGGCGATGAAGTCGGTGAACTGGTGCTTGATGCCGGCGCTGTACTGCACCGTGGTCTCGGGCTGCAGGTTCGGGTTGCCGAGGATGCCCGAGTTGCCCACGGGGTCCTGGCTGGCGAACAGGTACTCGCGGCCCGGGAACTGCACGAAGCGGCCGTAGTGGAAGTGGAAGCCGTCACGCTCGGTGATGGGGAACGCGAAGCCCAGGCGGGGCTGGAACGCGGTCTTGTACTTGACCACGTTGGCGTCCACGTCCTCGTTCGAAAGCTCGATGGCGGCCGCGCTGCCCGGCGAGAACATGTCCCAGCGCAGGCCGTAGTTCACCACCATGCCCTCGTACTCCCAGCGGTCCTGGGCGTACCAGTAGGCCTCGGGGTTGTAGGTGTGGAACACGTTGCGGTTCTGGCCCTGGGACCACTCGCCCGTGAAGCGGCTCTGGCGCATGATCGCCGGCTGCACCAGCGCGTAGCGCTCGAGGTCGTTGTAGCGCACGCCGAAGCCCGTCTCGACCAGGTGGCCGTTCCAGCGGTTGGTCACCAGCTCGAAGCCCAGGCTGTAGGTGCGGCTGTACTCCTCGGAGTACGTGAAGTTGTCCGACGTGGTCACGAAGTACGCGCTCAGCGGGTCGGTGTAGTAGTCGTTGCCCGCCTGGTAGATGCGCTGCTGGCCGAAGAACAGGCCGGGGTTGCGGATGCCGCCGTGGTTGTACTCGTACGGATCCTTGCCCGCCACGTCGCTGCGCGTGTCGAAGGCCACCAGGCCCAGGCGCAGGGTGTAGAACGTGCTGTTGGAGATGTTCTGCCGCCAGACGATCTTCGCCACCTGGCCGATGCTCTTGGTCTGGTTCAGGCGGTCGGCCGAGTTGAACGAGGTGTACGAGCTGTCCTCGGCGACGGTCGAGTACGACGAGTACGGGTACCGGTAGCCGTCGAACTGGGCCTGCGCGATGACCGTGTAGACGCGGTTGTCGGCGGCCGAGCGCACGTCGAGCACGGGCATCGGCACCTGGCGCTCGCTGTCGTTGCGCGTGTCGATGACCATGACCACGCGCGCGTTCTGCAGCATGGTGTCGTACCAGGGGCCGTAGTAGACCGGGATCGAGCGGCCCGTGGCCAGCC
>DAOPJF010000416.1:0-2924 GCA_035399525.1 Candidatus Krumholzibacteriia bacterium
GGCGAATCGTCCATGCGAAATCGCGTCGCGCATGCCCGCCATCAGGTCCTGGTAGAAGTGCAGGTTGTGCAGGGTGGCCAGGGTCGAGGCCAGGATCTCGCGCGCCTGGAACAGGTGGCGGATGTAGGCCCGCGAGTGGCGCGCGCAGACGGGGCAGCGGCAGTCCGGGTCCAGGGGCAGCGCATCCTCGGCGTACTCCTGGTTCTTGACCACCAGGCGGCCGTCGCGGGTCAGCACGGTGCCGGTGCGGGCCATGCGGGTCGGCAGCACGCAGTCGAACATGTCCACGCCCGCGGCCACCGAGGCCAGGATGTCGTCGGGGAAGCCGACGCCCATCAGGTAGCGCGGCTTGTCCGCCGGCAGCAGGTCCGCCGCCAGCTCGGTCATCTCGCGCATGGCCGGCGTGGGCTCGCCCACCGACAGGCCGCCGATGGCGTAGCCGGGCAGGTCCAGGGCGACGATCTCGGCCGCCGAGCGCCGCCTGAGGTCCTCGTGCACGCCGCCCTGCATGATGCCGAACAGCACCCGCTCCCAGCCCCCGCGCGCGGTGCGCCCGCCGAAGACGTCGCGGCAGCGGCCCAGCCAGCGCGTGGTGCGCTCGACGGCGCGCTCGACCTCGCGGCGGTCGGCCCCGTAGGGCGCGCACTGGTCGAAGGCCATGACGATGTCCGAGCCCAGGGCCAGCTGGATCTCCATGGACAGCTCGGGGCTGAAGAAGTGGCGGCTGCCGTCGAGGTGGCTGCGGAACTCGACGCCGTCCTCGGTGATGCGGTTCAGCTCGTTCAGCGAGAACACCTGGAAGCCGGCGCTGTCGGTCAGCAGCGCGCCGTCCCAGCCCTGGAAGCGGTGCAGGCCGCCCGCGCGCTCGATGAGCTGGTGCCCGGGCCTGAGGTACAGGTGGTAGGTGTTGCCGAGGATGAGCCGCGATCCCGTGGCCCACACCTGCTCGAAGGTGACGGCCTTGACCGAGCCCACCGTGCCCACGGGCATGAACACCGGCGTCTCGACCGCGCCGTGGCCGGTCTGCAGGCGGCCGCGGCGCGCCCGGGTGTCGGGGCAGCGCCCCAGCGTGGTGAAGCCGAAGGGCGTGTCCAGGGCATGGTCGCTCAACGCAGGGCCTCCTTGGCGCCGGGCAGGATCAGCGAGCAGTCGCCGTAACTGTAGAAGCGCATGCGCTCGCCGACGGCGTGGTCGTAGATGCGGCGCCAGGCCGGATCGCCGGCGAACGCGGCCACCAGCATCAGCAGCGACGAGCCCGGCAGGTGGAAGTTGGTCACCAGGCCGTCGGCGCCGGTGACGCGGTCGGGCGGCGCCAGGAACAG
Organism: Candidatus Krumholzibacteriia bacterium; assembly: GCA_035399525.1. Lineage (GTDB taxonomy): Bacteria > Krumholzibacteriota > Krumholzibacteriia > LZORAL124-64-63 > LZORAL124-64-63 > JACZKN01. Next base: position 1,323 of record DAOPJF010000416.1, read on the forward strand.
CCGCGTGGTGCCGTGCACGGCCCAGGCGCCGTCCTCGCGCCGGGCCTCGCCGGTGAACTCGGGGCGCTCCTGGTCCGCGCCGTCCCAGGTGCGGTGGTCCGGGCCGTCGGCCGCGGGCAGCCCCAGGCGCGCGACGGTTTCCAGCACGCGCAGGCTGGTGGTGCCCACGGCGATCACGCGGCCGCCGGCAGCGCGCGTGCGCGCCACGGCCGCGGCGGTGGCCAAGGGCAGACCGAAGGCCTCGGCATGCAGGCGGCGCGCGGCGATCTGGGCGTCGCTCGGCGGCTGGAAGGTGCCCGGCCCCACGTGCAGCTGCACCGCAGCCGTGGCGATGCCGCGCTCGCCCAGGCGCGCCAGCGTGTCGGGCGAGAAGTGCAGGCCCGCCGTCGGTGCGGCCACCGAGCGCGTGGCTCCGGCCGCCACCGAGGCGAACACGGTCTGGTAGCGCTCGCGGTCGGTCGCCGCGCGCGGGTCGTCCCGCTCGCGGCGGATGTAGGGCGGCAGCGGCATCACGCCCAGGCGCGCCGCCAGCAGCGCGGGGTCCTCGTCGCCCACGACGGCGACCATGCCGTCGTCGGTGCGACCGGTGACCGTCAGGCGGGGCGCGTCGCCGGAGTCGCCCTCGACGGCCAGCACCAGGCCCTCGCGCAGCCGGCGCGCGGGGCGCGCCATGGCCAGCCAGGTGCGCGGCGCGGACATCGGCTCGACCAGCAGCAGCTCGACGGCCCCGCCCGTGTCCGCGCGCCGCGTGAACAGGCGGGCCGGCAGCACGCGGCTCTCGTTCAGCACCAGCAGGTCGCCTGCGCGCAGCAGGTCGGGCAGGTCGCGGAACACGCGCTCGCCCACGGGCCCAAGGCCGGGTTCGGCCACGAGCAGGCGCGCGTCGCCCCGACGGGCGGGCGGCTGCTGGGCGATGAGCTCGGGGGGAAGGTCGAAGGTGTAGGCGGTGTCGGTCACGGCGCTCCGGGTGCGGGCCGGGCGGGCCCGGGATGGCGATGGTCAGGTCTCCCCAAACTATACGCCATCCCGGGGCCGGCCAAGGTCCAATGCGCCGCCGAGGCTAGTGGTAGAGAGCCTTGATGGCGCTCCAGGTCTGGCCGGCCTCGTCGACGGTGCCGTGGCTGGCCGAGCTCGCCGGGTTCGTGCAGTCGACCAGGATCTCCTGCCCGTTCGTGTACCCGTCGCCGTCCGAGTCGAGGTTCTCGATGGCCGTGGCGCTCAGGCCCTGATTCAGGTAGTCGGTGCCGTAGGCGTTCAGCGCCGGGACCGCGGTGTGGCAGACCGAGCAGCTGAGGTTGTACAGCGTCGTGCACACGCCGGGGTAGGCGGCGCGCCACTGGTTGCTGTAGGTGGAGGTGGCGTCGGCCCCGCGGGGCGCACCGAGCAGGATGCAGAACGCAAGGGCGGCAAGGGCGACATGTTTCCGGTTCATGAACGATCCTCCTGATTCGGTCCCGGCGGGGCGGTAGAGCCGCGTCTCGGCGGCCTCCGTGCAGAACTCATACCACACCAGTAGGTTCCAGTTTCATGGAGGTCAAGGTCCGGTTTTTAGATCTGCGCAACTCGTTGGATAGCAAACCGGTCAGATCAGCTCGCCTTGGG
>DAOPJF010000417.1:0-2921 GCA_035399525.1 Candidatus Krumholzibacteriia bacterium
GACGAAGACCGTCGAGGTGCCGGCCAGCGGCCTGGGCTACGCGCCGCGCTGACGCACCGTCCCGGCAGACGACGAGGGCCCCGCCCGCAGGCGAGGCCCTCGATGCCGTCGGCCCTCGACAGGCCCGCGGTCCCTACTTGACGACCACGCTCACCAGCTTGCCCGGCACGTAGATGGTCTTGACGATGGTCTTGCCGGCGGTCCACTGCTGCACCTTTTCGCTGCCCAGGGCCAGCGGCACGATGGCGTCCTGCGTGATGTCCGCCGCCACCTCGAGCTGGTCGCGCAGCTTGCCGTTGACCTGCACCACCACCGTGATGAGGTCGTCCACGAGGTACTGCGGATCGGCCGCGGGCCAGGGCGCGTAGGCCAGCGATTCGGCGTGGCCCAGGCGCGACCAGATCTCCTCGGCCAGGTGGGGCGCGTAGGGCGCCAGCAGCAGCACGAAGGTCTCGAGCACCGACCGCGGGCGCACCTCGCGCTGGTTCAGTTCGTTGGTGAACACCATCATCTGGCTGATGGCGGTGTTGAAGCGCAGGTCCCCGGTCATGGTGGTCACGGCGTCGATGGTCTTGTGCAGCACGCGCAGCACGGCCTCGTCCGGGGCCACGTCCTGGACGCCCGGCAGCAGCTGGTCGGTCTCGGCGTCGAAGTACAGGCGCCAGACGCGGTCCAGGAAGCGGCGCACGCCCTCGATGCCGTGGGTGTTCCACGGCTTGTCGCGCTCCAGCGGGCCCATGAACATGAGGTACAGGCGCAGGCTGTCCGCGCCCTGGGCGGCGATCACGTCGTCGGGGTTGACCACGTTGCCGCGGCTCTTGCTCATCTTCTCGCCGTTCTCGCCCAGGATCATGCCCTGGTTGCGCAGCTTCCGGAACGGCTCCTTCGTCGAGACCAGGCCCAGGTCGAACAGCACCTTGTGCCAGAAGCGGGCGTACAGCAGGTGCAGCACCGCGTGCTCGGTGCCGCCAAGGTACAGGTCCACCGGGCCCCAGTACTTCTCCAGCTCGGGGTCCCAGGCGCGCTCGGCGTTGCGCGGATCCATGAAGCGCAGGTAGTACCAGCACGAGCCGGCCCACTGCGGCATGGTGTTGGACTCGCGCGTCGCCTTCTGGCCCGACACGGGATCGTCGATCTCCATCCACTCGGTGATGGTCGCCAGCGGACCCTCGCCCGTGCCCGACGGCTCGTACCGCTCGACCTCCGGCAGCATCAGCGGCAGCTCGTCGGCGCCCAGCACGCGCACCGTGCCGTCGGCCAGCTTCAGGATCGGGAACGGCTCGCCCCAGTAGCGCTGCCGGCTGAACAGCCAGTCGCGCAGCTTGTAGTTCACCTTGCGCTCGCCCAGGCCCTTCTGCACCAGCCAGTCGATCATCCGGGCCTTGGCCTCGGCCACGCCCAGGCCGTCCAGGAAGCCGCTGTTGACGGCGGGGCCGTCCCCGGTGAACGCCTTGCCCTCCCAGCCGTCGGGCACCTGCACCGTGCGCACGATGGGCAGGCCGTACTGCTCGGCGAACTCCCAGTCGCGCTCGTCCTGGCCGGGCACGGCCATGATGGCGCCGGTGCCGTAGCCCATCATCACGTAGTCGGCGACCCAGATGGGGATGCGCTCGCCGTTGGCCGGGTTCAGGGCGTAGGCGCCGGTGAAGCAGCCGGTCTTGTCCTTGGCGATCTGCCGGTCGCGGTCGCTCTTGGCCGCGGCCTCGGCCCGGTAGGCCGCCACCGCGTCGCGCTGCGCGTCGGTGGTGAACAGCTCGACCCACGGATGCTCGGGGCTGAGCACCATGTAGGTGGCGCCGAACATGGTGTCCGGGCGCGTGGTGAAGATGCGCAGCTTCTCGTCGTGACCCTCGACGGGGAAGTCGACCTCGGCGCCTTCGCTGCGGCCGATCCAGTTGCGCTGCAGGTCCTTGATGTACTCGGGCCAGTCGAGCCCGTCCAGGTCCTCGAGCAGCCGCTCGGCGTAGGCCGTGATGCGCAGCATCCACTGCTTCATGGGCTTGCGGATGACCGGGTGCCCGCCCACCTCGCTCAGGCCGTCCTTCACCTCTTCGTTGGCCAGCACCGTGCCCAGCGCCGGGCACCAGTTCACGGCCATCTCGCCCTCGTAGGCCAGGCCCTGCTCGTACAGCTTGGTGAAGATCCACTGGGTCCACTTGAAGTAGTCGGGATCGCTGGTGGCGACCTCGCGGTCCCAGTCGTAGCTGAAGCCCAGCATCTTCAGCTGGCGCTTGAAGTTCGCGATGTTCTTCCGGGTCGTCACCGCCGGATGCGTGCCCGTCTTGATGGCGTGGTTCTCCGCCGGCAGGCCGAAGCTGTCCCAGCCCATCGGATGCAGCACGTTGAAGCCCTGCATGCGCTTGAACCGGGCGACGATGTCGGTGGCCGTGTAGCCCTCGGGATGGCCGACGTGCAGCCCGTTGCCGCTGGGGTACGGGAACATGTCCAGCACGTAGTACTTGGGCTTGCCGCCGCCCTCGGTGGCGCGGAAGGTCTTGTGCTCGTCCCAGTGGCGCTGCCAGCGGGGCTCGAGGACTTTCGGATCGTAGGCCATGTCGCGGTCACCTCGGAAAGCCCGCGCCAGGGCGGGCGGACATCGTTCTGCGAACGGGGAATATGCGTCATCGGGCGCCGGTTGACAACAGGGACGCCGCCCGCCGCCCGCGCCCGGTGAACCGCCCCCGGGTTCGCGTGTATGTGAGGTATCCCCCGCTTGCGCGGGCCGCCCTCGGTATCCTGCCCATCTCGCCTCCCTGCACCATCCGGCCCGACCCGCGCCGACGTGTCTCGAATCCGGGGAGGGAGGAAGGTCATGAAGACGCAATTCCAAGCGAGGATGGGGGTTGCCGCGGCGGTGGCGGTCGCGCTGCTGCTGCTGGCGATCCCGGCCAGGGCGGCGACGCCCACGTACATCGTGCTGG
>DAOPJF010000418.1:0-2898 GCA_035399525.1 Candidatus Krumholzibacteriia bacterium
CCGCTGGGTGGCGGCGCAGCAGTTCGCGGCCCTGCGCAAGGAGGAGGAGCTGACCCGCCAGCTGGTGCACGCGGCCCGGCTCGCCACCGTCGGCGAGCTTTCGGCGGGCATCGCCCACGAGGTGAACAATCCGCTGGCCGTGATCACCGAGAAGGCGGGCTTGCTGAAGGACCTGCTCGACCCGCGCTTCGGCCGCTCGCCCGATGCGGCCTCCATGGTCGCCCACCTCGAAGCCATCGAAGCGGCGGTCTACCGCGCGACGGGCATCACGCGGCGGCTGCTGGGGTTCGTGCGCCGCGGCGACGTGCGGCTCGTGGAGCGTGATCCGCGCGCCTTGCTGGACGAACTGCTGGACGGATTGATGGCGACCGAGCTGGTCGAGCGGCGCATCGAGCGCGACTACGACCCGGACCTGCCGGCGATCGTGACCGATCCGGACCAGCTGCGGCAGGTGCTGCTGAACCTGCTGAAGAACGCCGTCGATGCGACAGGGCCCGGCGGCAGCATCACCGTGCGCACGCGCCGCGACGGCGGGCGCGCCCGCATCGTCGTCCAGGACGACGGTGTCGGCCTGACGTCCGCCCAGCTCGAGCGGGTGTTCCTGCCGTTCTTCACCACCAAGGCGCCCGGTGCCGGCACCGGCCTGGGCCTGAGCGTCAGCTACGGCATCGTCGAGGGCCTCGGCGGACACCTTTCGGTGTCCAGCGAGGCGGGACGCGGCGCCGTGTTCACCATCGACCTGCCGATCGGGGATTAGCGCATGACCGACACCGAGGCGAGGCATCGTCCCCGCGTCCTGCTCGTGGACGACGAGGAGGACTTCCGGATGGCGTTGGCCGAACGGCTGGCCCTGCGCGGCTTCGACGTGGCCCAGGCGACCGACGGCGCCGACGCGCTGCGCCAGGCGAGGATCGACCGCGACCTCGACGTGGTGGTGCTCGACCTGGTGATGCCCGGCATGGACGGCGAGGCGACGCTTGTCGAGCTGCGCCGCTACCGGCCGGACGTGCCCGTGGTCATGCTCACGGCGCACGGCTCGGTCGAGACCGCGGCGGCGATGGGGCGCCTGGGCGTGTTCCGCTTCCTGGCCAAGCCGCTGCCGGTCGAGGAGCTCGAGCCCGTCCTGTGGGAGGCCGATCGCGAGCACGCGCACGCGCTGGCGCGCCGCGACGCCCCGCTGCAGCGGGACAAGCGGCGGCTGCCGCGGCGGCTGCGGCCGAACCGGCGCACCGTGTCGATGGGCCTGATCGCCGCGGGATTCCTGGCGCTGCTGCTGGCGGCGGTGCTGCCGCCACCGGAGCGGCTGGTCACCCTGCTGGACACGCCGCGGGGCGCCGAGCGCGAAGGTGACGCCATCGCCGGCTACGCGTCGTGGCGGGAACTCGCCGCGGGCGAGACGATCGCCGACCACGTCGTGGCGCGCGTGCGCCCGGCCGGCATCGCGCCCGATAGCCCCGACAAGGCCCGCCGCGTGGCGGCCCGCACCCAGCTGATGATCGCGCTGCTGCTGGTCTCGGCCCTGTTCTGGGCGACGGGCGCCGTGCCCATCGGCGCGGCGTCGCTGCTGGTGGCGGTGGTGATGTACGCCGGCGGCATCATGAAGCCCGACGCCATCGCCCAGGCCTTCGCCAAGGATGCGGTGGTCTTCATCTTCGGCGTGCTCGCCCTGTCGCGCGTGATGATGCGCACGGGCCTGGACAAGCGCATCGCCATGCTGCTGCTGCGCCCGGTGCACGGACCCGGCACCCTGCTGTTCGTCTTCCTGCCGGTGTTCGCCCTGGCCTGCGGGTTCATCAGCGAGACGATCCTGGTCACCCTGGTCATGCCGATGCTGCTGATGGTGTGGCGCGGGATGCCGCGCGAGCCCGGCCGCGACCTGCGCCCGCTGCTGGTGCTGTTCGCGCTGCTGGTCTGCTACGGCTCGAACATGGGCGGGCCCGGGTCGCCGGCCGCCGGCGGCCGCAACGCGATCATGGTGGGCATCCTCGCCGACTACGGCCACGCGCCCACCTTCCTGCAGTGGATGCGCTACGGCCTGCCCTTCGTGCCGGTGGCCGCGCTGGTGCTGGGCCTCTACTTCCGCATCGTGTTCCGGCGCCATCTGCCGGCGGCGGGCCTGGACGCCGCGCTGGTGGCCCGCCAGGAGAGCGAGCGCATCGGCCCGGTGACCCGCGACGAGAGGATCACCGCCGTGGTCACGCTGCTGGTCGTGGCCGGGTGGCTGCTGGGCGGCGAGCGCCTGGGCATGGGCGGGCCGGTCCTGGCCGGGCTGGTGGTGCTGAACGTGCTGGGCGTCGCCGACTGGCGCGACGTGACGAAGGTGCCCTGGGACGTGGTGTTCCTCTACGCCGGCGCCAGCGCCCTGGGCCGCGGACTGGCCGAGACCGGCGGCGCCCTCTACCTGGCGCAGGGCTTCCTCGACGCGGTGCCCGACCACCTGCTGCACGACCGTGCGCTGCCCATGGTGGTCAGCCTCGTCACCGGCGTCGTCACGAACTTCATGAGCGACGGTGCGACCGTGGCGGCGCTCGGGCCCATCACCGTGCCCATGGCCGCGACGGCGGGCGTGCACCCCTGGGCCGTGGGGTTCGCCACCTCGTTCGCCTCGTCGTTCGCCCACATGCTGATCATCGGCACGCCGGCCAGCGCGCTGGTCTACATCCTGTGCCGCGATCCGCAGACGGGCCGCCAGCTGGTGACCCGCACCGACTTCCTGGTGCATGGTGCGGCGGTGTGGGTGTTGAGCTTCGTTGTGCTGTGGGGATGGACGTTCCTGGGCTACTGGCCGTGGCTGGGCCTGGGACGCTGACCGGAGGTGCGGTTGTGAGCGAACCGATCCGCCTGCTGATCGTCGACGACGAGAAGGAGTTCCTGGACACCCTGCGCGAGCGGCTCGAG
>DAOPJF010000419.1:0-2890 GCA_035399525.1 Candidatus Krumholzibacteriia bacterium
TCATGCGGCGGCAGAAGGCCTGCTCGGCGGCCAGTTCGGCGGCGGTGGCCGGCGAGTGCAGGTCCGCCAGCAACTCGCGCCCCTCGTGGTCGCCCGCGTGGCCGACGACCACCTGGATGCCCTGCCCGGGGCCCGGCAGGACGAACTCGGGGGAAAAGATCTCCGCGACGATGCCCTGGATGCCCAGGTGCTCGGTTACCGACGCGGGCAACACCAGGCCGTCGATCTCGCTGCGCCGCATGTGGATCTCCATGGCGCGCTCGACGCCGCCACGCAGGACCGTGAACGCCAGATCGGGCCACAGCGCCGCCATCTGGGCGCGCGAACGGTTCGACAGCACGCCGACGCGGCTGCCGGCGGGCATCTCGTCCATGATCAGGCCCTGCCGGTTCAGGTAGGCGTCGTAGGGCGTGGCGCGGTCCGGCACGCAGAGCACATCGAGGCCGTCGGGCAGGGGCAGCACCATGTCCGAGGCCTCGAGCACCACGAAGCGGACCTGCTCCTGCCGCACCGTAGCCTCGAGGAACTCGACCTCGGCGCGCGCGGCGGTCACGTAGGGCTCATCGAGCTTGCTGTCCTCGGCCACGGGCGAGGGCAGGACGTTGATCTGGCAGGTCAGCCTCGGCTGGCGCGCCAGCAGCGCGTCAACGACGCACTGCGTCTGGTTCCTGGCCAGCGACGAGGCGAGGCAGCCGAAGCTCAGGACCTTCGATTTCACGCGTACCGTCCTTGGTGGGCGCCGGCTACTCGGTAGCGGCCAGGTGGTCGCGCACGATCGCGCCGATGCGCCTGGCGTCGTCGAACGGCAGGGCCGCGTGGATCGGCAGGATCAGGACATCCCGGCCGGCCGCCTCCGCGTGGACCAGTTCGCCGCTGGTGCGACCATACTCGGCCAGCACGTGCCGGTGCAACGGGGGATCGTAATACACGGCGGTGTCGACACCTGCGGCGTCGAGGGTCGCGCGCAGGGCCGCGCGCTCGCGGCAGCGCACCCAGTACTGGTGGTAGGTGCACTTCATGCCGCGGCCGTCGTTGGCCATGCGCAGCCGGTTGGCTGCCGGGATCGACGCGTCGTAGATGGCGGCCACCGCGTCGCGGTCCGCCTGCTCGGCGGCGAAGCGCGCGTGCCGCACGCGGATGGCCATGGCCTGGATCTCGTCCAGGCGGCTGTTCCAGCCGGTGTACAGGTGGCCGTTCATGCGCACGGCCTGGTGGCCGCGGATGCGGCGGATGAGGTCGGCGTCCTGCTCGTCGCGGCACAGCACCATGCCGCCGTCGCCGATGCCCGGCAGGTTCTTGGTCGGGTAGAAGCTGATGGTGCTCATGCGGCCGTAGCTGCCGCAGGGCCGGCCGTCGTACACGGTGCCGAAGGCCTGGGCCATGTCGACGATCACCTGCACGTTGTGCCGGGCCGCGATCTCGTTGATGGGATTCATGTCCGCCGGCGCCCCGAAGATGTGCACCGGCAGGATCGCCCGCGTCTTCGGCGTGATGGCCGCCTCGATGGCCGCCGGGTCGATGTTCAGGTCGGTGGGGCGGATGTCCACGAACACCGGCACCGCGTCCAGCAGGACGATGGCCTCCATCGTCGCGTCGAAGGTGTACGGGGTCGTGATGACCTCGTCGCCCGGCCGCACGCCGGCCACCGACAGCGCCACGAACAGCGCGCTCGAGCCCGACGCCACGCCGACCGCCGCAGGCACCTGGCAGGCCTCGGCGATCTCCTGCTCGAGCAGCCGCACCTCCTCGCCCAGGATGAACGTCCCGGACATGAGGATCTTCTCGAACTTGGCCATGATCTCGTCCTTGCAGGGGATCATCGGCGTGACGAGATCGTAGCGGCCCACGCGGCCGTTGGACTGCGGTTTCATGGGATCCTTTCAGCCCGCCGGCCATCGCCGGCGGGCCGTTCGCACGGGATGGTGACCTAGGCCGACCGCTGGTCGGGGCGGCCGAAGCAGTCGTAGCGGAACCCGAAGCCCTCGAGGTGCGCACGCGTGTAGACGTTGCGGCAGTCGAGGAAGGCGCGGCCCCTGGCCTTCGCGGCGATCGTCTCGAAGTCCAGCTGGCGGTACTGGTTCCACTCGGTCACCAGGATGACGATGTCCGCGCCCTCGCAGGCCTCGTAGGGGCTCTTGCAGTAGGCGAGGTCGTCGTGGAAGAGGCGGAAGTTGGCCATGGCGGCCGGGTCGTGGGCGCGGATGGTGCAGCCCTTCGCCTTCAGCTGCCGGACGATCTCCAGGGCCGGGGCCGAGCGGATGTCGTCGGTGTTGGGCTTGAAGGCCAGGCCCAGCAGGGCCACGGTGCGGCCGTCCAGGCGGCCGGCCAGGGCCTCGGCCTTGGCCAGGGCGCGGCCGGGCAGGTCGGCGTTCACGCCGATCGCGGCGCGCACGATCGACATGTCCGTGCCCGCCTCGCTGGCGATGTGCACGATGGCGTTGGTGTCCTTGGGCAGGCAGCTGCCGCCGAAGCCCAGGCCCGCGTGCAGGAACTTCGAGCCGATGCGCTTGTCCAGGCCCATGGACTTCGCCACGTCGAACACGTCGGCGCCCACGGCCTCGGCCAGCTTCGCGATCTCGTTGATGAACGAGATCTTCACCGCGAGGAAGCTGTTGCTGGCGTACTTGATCAGCTCGGCGGTCTCGATCCCCGTCTTGACGATGGGGGTGTCCAGCAGGTACAGCGGACGGTAGATGTCGCGCAGCAGCTTCTCGGAGCGCTCGGTCTCCGCGCCGATGACCACGCGGTCCGGGCGCATGAAGTCGTCGATGCTCGAGCCTTCGCGCAGGAACTCGGGGTTGCTGGCCATGTCGAAGGGCACGTCCTGCTTCAGGTGCTTCCGGATGACCTCGGCCAGGCGGCGGTTCGTGCCCACGGGGACCGTGCTCTT
>DAOPJF010000420.1:0-2865 GCA_035399525.1 Candidatus Krumholzibacteriia bacterium
CTCGGTGGCGGTGGTCGCGATGACGGCGGCCATGCCCGCCGCAACGGCCACGCCAGCCCCCTCCGCACCCTGGGATGCGGTCGCGGCGGCGACGACGATCGAGGCGAACACGCCGGCGTTGGCCGCCTTCTCGGCGCTGCGCAGCTGGCGCAGGCCGTGGCGCATCTCCACGTGCGAGATCTCGTGGGCCAGCACCGCCTCGAGCTCGACATCGCTCTCGCACAGGTCCAGCAGCCCGTCGTGGACGAAGATCCAGCCGCCCGGGCAGGCCGAGGCGTTCGGCTCGGCGGATTCGACCACGGTGAACCGGTACTGGTATCCGCGCAGCGGCAGCGGCCAGTGTTCCAGGACCCTGTGGCCCACCTCGCGCACGCGCCGCTGCACGGCATCGTCGGTGACCGCCGGGTAGGCGTTGCGCACCTCGACGGCGACGCGCCGGCCGAGGGCGACCTCCTTCTCATAGTCCGGCAGCAGGTGGATGGGGGCGAAGCACGCCGTGCACAGCTTCACGCCGTCCGCCTGCGCGGATGCCACGTCCTGGTACTCGGCGCCGACCGCGAAGCCCCCCGCGTGGTTCGATCCCTTGAAATGCAGCACATTGGCCTCGGCGTTCACCAGGAACGGGGCGACGCCGCCTTCCTCGGTGACCAGCGCCAACAGGCCGTCGACCTGGGCCTGGCCCATGGTCTCGCTCGAATTCAACGGTGCGGCGAAGACCAACTCGCCCTTGTCGCCGTGCTCGCTCGTGAACGTGAAGGTGGCCATGGCCCGGTCGAGGTCGAGGTCGACGTCCCTGACCACGATCGCCTCCGGGCCCATCAGCGGGAACAGCTCGCCCTTCAGCTCGAGCGTCGCCAGGTCGTGGACGACCGGCAGGAACACGAAGCGGTTGGCATTGACGGACGCGCGCAGGGTGTAGTGGCGGCCCGCGTAGGCGTTCAACCACGACAGCTCGCCTTCGGGCTTGCTGGCGATGGCGGGCGAGGCGGCGGCGAGAAGGAGCAGGACTAAGGCGAGACGCTTCGGCATGGCGACCCCCGGATATCGACGCGGGATAGACGATCGTGATGGACGGATCATAGGGGACCTCCCACGTCGGGACCACGACCATTGCCGAAAACCCAACCTCGAAATCCACACGTTCGTTCCGCCACATGGAACGCTGCCCTGCGATGATCCCCGCATCACGATGGATGTCGCAGCGGACATGAAGAACCTCTCATGGCGAACGACATGACTGCGGGCCCGGGGCGGGGAACCGACGCCCCGGGCAGACGGGGGCCGGCCCGCTTGGGGGATGGGGCCGGCCCCTGGTCGAGGATCGACGGTCCCCCCTTGCTCGATTTCACGCCGGCCGGCAGGTCCGACTGCCGCCGCGACGCGGGGGCGGCCCGTTGGGGGACGGTGTCGCCCCCGCGGTCTGTCCGGAGTGCCCCCCGGGGGGCACTGTCGCGCTAACGTGCAGCGGCACAACGCATCATCGCGACGGATGTTCTCCGCATACTGTATACATACCATCCACCGCGCACGATTTGATCTTGCCCTCTCGCCGCACCATCTTCGATCTGCCCCCACCACCCTGCGAGGTCGCGCCATGGATCAGGTCATCTGGTATCCCGGTCACCAGTTGCTGCTGGCGAACATCGTCCGTGCCGAGGGGCCGTGGGTCGTCGCCGACGACGGGCGGCGGTGGCTCGACCTCGAGTCGGGCGTGTGGGCGGCGTCGGTGGGGCAGACGCACCCGCGGGTGGACGCCGCGCTGCAGCAGCAGTTCGCGACCATCGCCCACACCGGGTTCAACTACACGGCGCCGGTGGTGGCCGAGGCCGCCGCGGCGGTGCTGCGGGTGCTCGACCTGGGCGACGGCGCGCGGTGCTCGCTGCTGTGCTCGGGATCCGAGGCCGTGGAATACTGCATACGCATCGTGACGGGCATGCTGCCGCGGCCGCGGCTGCTGACCATGGCCGACTCGTACTTCGGCGCCTACGGCGCCGCGCATGGCCGGCCCGCCGACCGCTGGACCACCTTCGACTGGTTCGGCTGCGAGGGGTGCCCCGACGGCAAGCGATGCGATGCGACCTGCGAACGCTTCGCCACCATCCCGCTCGCCGAGATCGGCGCCTTCGTGTTCGAGCCCGGCAGCTCGTCGGGGTTCGTGCGCTTCCCGCCGGCGAAGCTGGTCGAGGCCATCGCCCAGGCGGTGCAGGCCGCGGGCGGCTTCGTGGTGGTGAACGAGGTGACCACGGGCGTGGGGCGCACCGGGCGGTGGTTCGGGTACCGGCACTACGACGTCCAGCCCGACGCCGTCGCCCTGGGCAAGGGCATCGGCGGCGGCTACCCGGTGGCGGTGGCGGCGGTCGGCCCGCGCGTGGCCGCGGGGATGAGCGGCCCGCCGGCCTACGCCCAGTCGCACCAGAACGATCCCCTGGGCGCGGCCGTGCTGCTGGCGGTGATCGGCATCATCGAGGACGACGACCTGATCGCGCGGGGCGCCGCGGTCGGGGCGCGACTGGCCGAGGGGTTGATGGCGCTGGCGCAGACCTCGCCGCGCATCCGCACGGTGCGCGCCCGCGGGCCCATGATCGCCATCGACCTGGACATGACTCCGGCCGAGGCCGCCGCGCTGCACCGCGCGTTGGTTGATGCGGGCTACCTGGTGGGCCTGCGGCCGGGCACGGCTACGCTGCGGCTCGATCCGCCGCTGGGGCTGGCGGACCAGCACGCCGACGCGTTCCTGCAGGTGTTCGGCGAACGCCTGCGCGCGGTCTAGTCGCCGGTGGTGGGATCGATCACCGCCGCCACCCGCGACACCTTGTTGGCGGGGAACCCGCCCTGCTGCGCGTGCTCGCGCACGGTGGCCTCGTC
>DAOPJF010000421.1:0-2850 GCA_035399525.1 Candidatus Krumholzibacteriia bacterium
GCTGCGGGTGCTGCAGGAGGGCACCTTCGAGCCCGTGGGATCGGACCGCACGGTGAAGGTGGACGTGCGCATCGTCGCCGCGACCCACCGCGACCTGGCGCAGCGCGTGGCCGACGGCGCGTTCCGCGAGGACCTGTACTACCGGGTGAACGTGTTTCCGCTGGCGGTGCCGCCCCTGCGCGAGCGCCCCGAGGACCTGCCGGTGCTGGCGGCCGGCATCCTCGAGGCCATCGCCCGCCGCGGCGGACGCGGGCCCTGGACCCTCGGCCCCGGCGCCGTCGAGGCCATGGCCGGCCGCGCCTGGCCGGGCAACGTGCGCCAGCTGGTGAACGTGCTCGAACGCGCGACGATCATGGTGCCGTCGGGCCGGCTCGACGCCCGCTTCTTCGCGGGCGACGACCCCGGACCGGGCGGCGCTGCGGCGTCACCGGTTCCGGCCGCCGCGCCGATGGTGCGTCCCCTGGTCGACGTCGAGCGGGACCACCTGCGGCGGGCGCTGCAGGCGACCGGCGGCCGCATCTACGGCCCCGAAGGCGCGGCGGCCCTGCTGGGGATGAAGCCCACCACCCTGCAGAGCCGCCTCAAGAAGCACGGGATCCGCGGCGCGCGCCGCTAGCCGGCACCTAGCCCGGCAGGCGCACCAGCACGACCTCCAGGGGTTCGGCGTCGGCCACGTCCTTGGCCTCGTCCGTGTCGTCCTCGTCGCGCATCATGTCGGTCGCGTTCTTCAGCACCAGGTAGTACTGGCCGTCCAGCCAGACCAGGGCGTCGTCGGCGGGATGGAAGTCCGGGAACGTCAGCGTCAGCTGCTCGAGCAGGCGGCCGTCCTTCGCCACGACATCGAAGCGGCCGGCGGTGCCGTCCTCGAGGCGCTCGCGCACGTCCCAGCAGGTGCGCACGAACACGCGCCCGTCGCCCGCGGCGTACAGCGCGTCGATGGCCGGGTCGGTGTCCAGGGCGTGCACCTCGGGCAGCATGCGCTGGCCGTTGACGACGATGCGCATGTCCGAGCCGACGGCTTCCTTGTCGGCGGCCTCGCGGCGGCGCGGCGTGAACGGACGCTCCCAGGCCTGCACCAGGTTGCCGTCGAGGTCGCGCACGTTGACCGCCCAGCGCTCGCGGCCGGCGGCCGAGCAGATGCGGCCGTCGGGCGTGGCGCACCAGGCCGCGTACTCGGCCCAGTCGGCGGCCTCGTCGAAGACGAACTTCTGGAAGTCGCGCGACTGCACGTTCGGGGCGATCTCGGCCTTCGACGAGCCGTCCGCGTTCAGGATCGCGATGCTCGAGGTGGTGGTGTTGGTGCCCTTCTCCATGTCGAAGGCGCCGCGGCCGATGGCGCCCACGAGCACGCCCGAGGTCCAGGCCATCTGGCGCACGAAGTTGAACCCGCCCTTGGCGGCGTCGCCGCCCACCTTGAGCTCGCCCTTCGGCGTGCCGTCGCGCCCGAGGTAGGTGACCTTGCCCGGGAAGCCCTGCACGACCCCCACTGCGTCGGGGGTCAGCAGGATGCTGTGGGGATTGCGCATCTCGCCCGGCCCGTCGCCCTCGCGCCCGAGGGTCGCGGCCAGGGTGCCGTCCGGGGCGATGACCAGCACCTGGGACAGTTGACGGTCGACCAGGTAGACGTTGCCCTCGGCGTCGCGGGCGCCGCCGGTGATGACGCCCAGCAGCGGGGCGCCGTCGTCGTCGCCGCCCAGGCGCCAGACCTCCTCGAGGGCAGCGGTGCGGGTGGCGGGAGCGTCGGCCGGCAGGCTGACCGTGGCGGCCGCGGACGGCGTCGCCAGGACGAGCAGCGGCACCAGGCCCAGGGCGCAGCCCATCAGGCGCGCGGCGGCAGAGCAGCGGTTCATCATCGTTCTCCAGGGGAAGCGGGTCGGCGGCCGGACGGGGGGCGGCCAGGTGACGTCGGCCGGGAACTACGTCCGCCGCGCGGGATGGTTCCCGCCGCGCAGGGTACCCCCAACCCGAAAGCCGGTAAAGGTCGGCCGTCGTCGGCCGATCCATGCGCTGATCGCCAGGAACCCGACCGCCAGTCCCAGAGGTGCGCCCATGACCGCCACCATCACGTTGCCCGGCCCCGAAGTCCCGGTGATCGACGAGTCCCGCCTGCTGAACGAATTCGGCGGCGCCCCCGAGATCCTGGCCGAACTGCGCGACCTCTTCCTCGAGCACGCCCCCGTCCTCTACGACGGCATCCTGGCGGCCCTGGACCGCGGCGACGCCGCCGCCGTGGTGGACCAGGCCCACAGCCTGAAGGGATCGTGCGCCACCTACGGCGCCTCGCGCCTGGCCATGGTCTGCCGCAACATCGAGATGGCGGCGCGCGGGGGCGACCTGGCGACCGCGGGGGAACTCCGCGACGCGATGTCGGTCGAGTACGAGGCCGTGTTCGCCGCGATCGGCAGCATCCACCGCTAGTCGCCGTCATTCCATCCGCGTCGGCACGGCAACCCTCCGGCGGCCCAGGCGGCGCCGGTGGCCTTCGACCGTTCCCTTCCTGCAATTCCCTTGCCGGCCCGACCTTGTGGAATTTTGCGACCAGTGGATAAGGAAAACACTAAACAAGACGTCAGCGATTCCCGACAAACGCCGTAGACAATGGCCGGTCCGCCCAGCGCGCGGGCCGCCGGGGGACCATGTCGTGCGGAGGACCATCATGAACCTGAATCTCCGGACCAAGATCATCGTCATGGCGCTCGTCGGGTTCGTGGCCTTGGCCGTGGCCCTGAACGTGCTGTCGCTGCGGCACGCGCGCCAGCAGGCCGTGGCGCTGTACGAGGACAAGGCCGAAAGCATCATCCTGGCCGCCGAGTCGTCGCGCGAGGAGATGGCGAAGAAGTGGGAATCGGG
>DAOPJF010000422.1:0-2846 GCA_035399525.1 Candidatus Krumholzibacteriia bacterium
GGGGATCGCGCCGCTGTCCAGATCGGCCATCAGGGTGGCCAGCGAGCTGTTGTAGGCGCCCGGGATGTGGCCCGCGATGTAGGCCGACGCCGAGCGGATGTCGATGACCGTGTAGCTGTCGAGGTTGTCGTGCAGGGTGTTGGCCGCGATGATGCCCGGGCAGGCGGCCGAGTCGTTCAGGTACGCGGCCCCGGCCTCGGCCATGACCTCGAACGAGGTGGCCGCCGGCGTTCCGGGATTGTCGTCGTCGCTGCTCGAGCAGCCCCAGCACGCGGCCAGGGCGACCAGGATCATCAGCATCCATGTCCAGCGCTTCTGCATGGCTCTTGCTCCTTGTGCGGACCAGGGGTCCGGTGCAATGGGGGCGTTCCCCCGGGTGGCGGCGGGCGGCGGCCGTCCGCCGCCCGCGCGTCAGGTCTCGTCAGCGGCCGGACGTCGGCATCACGATGCCGATGTTGGCCTCGTAGTCGGGCAGACGCGTCACGCCGTCGGCCCCGTACAGGTCGATCTCGCGCAGGAAGATGCCGTCGATCGTCGCCGGCGTGCCGTGGCACGAGATCGAGCAAGAGCTCGAGCCCTCCGGCGGCGTGGTCTGGGCGGTCCAGCGCAGCACGTTGTGCGGCGAGGCGTACTGCCAGGTCGGCTTGCTCAGGTAGTCGGGCAGGGCCAGGCCCCAGTCGCTGAACGTGCCGGGATCGACGGGCGTGTGGCGGACCACCACGTAGTCGTATTCCTGGCGCCAGGGGCTGGGGTTGCGGGCGATCTTGAACTGCACGACGCTCGGGTCGATGTCGTACTTCTCGCCCAGGGACTCGGCCACCAGGTTGTGGCAGTTCGTGCAGTTCTTGTAGGGCTGCGAGTGGCAGACCTGGCACTGCAGGTTCGCGTCGGCCGCGGTGCCGTTCACGTGCATGTCGTGGTAGGCGTTCGACGGCAGCGGCGAGTGGCAGTTCTCGCAGCGCGGCATCGTCTCGACCTCGTAGCGGTGGCTGTACACGCCGCCCGTGCCGCCGCCGTCGCCGTGGATCTCCTCGGCGGTGTGGCAGCTCGAGCAGTTGAAGCCGCGGCTCCGGTGCAGGTCCTGCAGGTTGCCCGCGGACTGGCCCAGGAAGTCGTTGCCGATCCGGCTGCCGTGGCAGGCGGTGCAGTTCTCGGTCATGTCGGGCGTCCCGTTGAAGCGGTGGCCCGAGTAGATGATGCCGCCGAACTTGGGGAAGCCGCCCTCGACGCTCGACGGCCGGCTGACGTGGCACTGGCCGCAGGTCGTGTGGCAGGTCGCGCACTTCTGGTCGAAGTAGCTCTCGAACCCGCCGCCCTCGAAGGTGCAGCCGCAGCGGGCCTCGATGGCCTTCTTCTCGCCCCACAGGTTGGTGTGCAGGCTGTTCGCCGTCGCGTCGACCACCGCGCCGTGGCAGGCGTCGCAGGCGTTGACCCAGTCGGCGTCGTCGTGGCACTGCACGCAGCCCGACTGCCCGAAGGCGCTCGGGTCGCGGATCATGCCCGCATGCGCCTCGTCGGCGTCGGCGAAGGTGTAGTCGGCGCCGCCGAGGTGGCAGTACTGGCACTTCAGGGCGTGGGGGATCGCGTCGCCCGCGTAGTCGGGACCGTGCACCCCCGTCAGGAACCGGGTGCCGTTCGAGCCGGTGATGATGACCTTTTCCCACGCTTCCAGCGCGGGCACCTCGCCGCCTCAGCCGTCGGCCTTGACCGCGACGTCGACCATCGGCCCGGACTCGCTGCCGAGCGCGAGCTCGAGCATCTCGCGGCTGGTGTGGCAGCCGACGCAGGTCAGGTCGGTGGGGGTCGGGCCCCCGCCCGGTCCCGCCACGTCGTTGGACGTGTCGTTGTCGCAGCCCCAGAACGCCAGCAGCGCGGCCAGCGGCACCAGGACCAGGATCGTCAGTCGGTTCATGGCCTTCTCCTGTTTGATGCCGCCCCGGGGGCGGCGGTCCTTTCCAGGCCCCGCGCGAAGATGGGCACGTTGTTGCACACCACGTCGTCGGCCCGGAAATCCTCGTCGGCGATGCGTTCCCACACGCCGCTGCTCAGGGCGCAGTCCATGACCATGCCCACGAAGCAGCGCGCGGTGATCAGGGGCTCGACCTCGGCGACCTCGCCGTCGTCCATGCGCCTGGAGAGTTCCCCCACCAGGAAGCGGATGTACGGCAGGCGGATCTCGGTGAAGAGGGCGTCGGTGCCGCCGTCGCCGCCGGCGCGGCTCGCCAGTAGCAGCCGCATCAGCTCGGGGTCGGCCTTGGCCAGCGCCAGCACGTGCTCGGCGACCGCGCGCAGGACATCCTCGATCGACCCCTGGCCCACGCGCCCCTGGAGGTACCCGGTGATGTCGTGCTGGTGGGCCTTGGTCCGGATGACCTCGGCATAGAGGTCCGCCTTGCCGGCGAAGTGCCGGTAGATGGCCGCCTCGGTGATGCCGCAGGCCCGCGCGATCTCGCGGATCGGCGCGCCGGCATAGCCCTGGCCCGCGAACAGCCGCGCCGCCGCCTCCAGGATCTGCGTCCGTCGTCCACCGGTTGCGCTCGTCGTCTTCACGTCGCCTCCCGCCGCGCCGGCCGCGCGGCCGTCCCTAGAAGCGCAGCGTGGCCGTCGCCTGCCACAGGTCCTGGATCACGTCGTCCCAGCGGTTCTCGTCGAAGGCGTGGCGCCGGTAGGTCAGCGCCACGTCCACGTCGCTGCGGGCGGTCCAGCGGGCGCGCAGCATCACGCGGTCGTGGTCGGACTCGAGGTCGTCCAGCAACGAGGACCGCTGTGCCGTGTCCTCGTACCGGATCAGCTCGTAGGCGCCGTCCAGGCCCAGCGTCGGCAGCAGCTGCAGCGTGGCGCCCGGC
>DAOPJF010000423.1:0-2844 GCA_035399525.1 Candidatus Krumholzibacteriia bacterium
CCCCTGCGGGACGAGCTGGACCACCACTGCCTGAACGAGATCCCGGGCCTCGAGAACCCGACGGCCGAATTGTTGGCGGTGTGGATCCACCGGCGCCTGCAGGACCGCCTGCCGCTGCTCGTGGACGTCACCGTCCGCGAGACGCCCACCACCGAGGCCGTCTACCGCCCCTGAAGCGGACCGCCCGGCCCCGGGACCACGGGCACGAGCGCGTCGGCCGCCAGCCAGCCCTGCCAGTCGCCGCCCAGCGTGATGCGCACCCAGCCGTCGCGCTCGCCGGCCATGCGCACGGTCAGGCCGTCATGGACGACGAACAGCACGGGGAACGAGGCCGCCGGCCCCGAGCGCACCTGTGCCTCGTCGGCCACGACCACCGCCCGCGACGCCCCTCGCTCGTCGTGCCAGCGCCACGCCGTCGTCGCCCCGGTCACCACCAGCAGCGCCGCCAGCGCCAGCCCCGCGCGCCGCAGCCGGGACGAGAAGCCGTCCCGATACCATCCCCAGCCCACGACACCGGCCAGGCCCCAGGCCAGGACCAGGCAGGCCGCGGCCCACTCGTCCAGGCTCACCCGCCCGCTGACGTCGACGAACTCGCGGATGAACAGCGGCAGTTCGCCGCCCGCCAGCTCGAGGTCGCGGATCTGGCCCCGCACGCGGGCGAGGTTGCGGCGGATGTCGGCGTCGCGCGGCGCCAGCTGTCCGGCCCGCAGGTACGCCGCGATCGCCAGGCCCAGCTCGCCGCGGCGCGCGTGGGCGTTGCCGAGGTTGTAGAGCAGGACGGCATCGTCGGCGCCGGCGGCCAGGGCGTCCTGGTAGCGCGCCACCGCCTGGTCCAGGTCGCCGGAGGTATACGCCTGGTTGCCCTCGGCCAGCAGGCGCGCCGGGTCGGCGGCCTGCGCGAAGGCCGCGCCGGCCATCGAGCCCGCCGCCAGCAGGGCCGCCATGGCCACCACCACTGCCGCCTCCCGGCCCGGGCCCGGGCCCGGAGGATCGCGATCCAGCTCCTGCAGCAGGCGCCCGGCGCGCGCGGCCAGGTCGGCGGCGTCGGCGCCGCTGCCGCCGAAGCGGGCGGCATCGCATGCGGCCAGCAGCCGTGCGAGCTCATCGCCGACCGAGGCCCGCCCGCGCGCCGCGGCGAGGGCGCGCACGGTGTCCGCATCGACCGAGGCCGCGGGACGATCGGTGCTGTCGGCCACGTAGCCGCCCACGGCCCGGGCCACGTCGGCCGGGTCGGCGGCGCCCTGCAGCAGCCGGACCGCCTCGCCCAGTGCGCGCCGACGGCGTCGCCCTGCCGGATCCCGGCGGGCAGCGGCCCACCGGTCGAGCAGCAGGCGCCAGCCGCCGAGCAGGACCAGCGGCGCGATCAGCAGCATCCACCACAGCGGGCTGCCCGCCAGACCGGGACCGGCCAGCCTCAGCCGGCCGGACGGGGTGTGAATGAAGGCGAGGTCATCGCCCAGGCGCGCGATCTCGCTGCGCAGGAAACCCGACCCGTCCGCGTTGCCCGCCGGCAGCCGGCCCGGCCGGACAGCGATGCGCCGCAGCGGCGTCGACGACGTCGTGTACCTGCCGGCGGATGCGTCGAACCACGAGAGGCTGACCGGCGGCACGACCAGTTCGCCGTCGCGGTCCGGGACCAGGACCTTCTCCACCGCCAGGCGCCCCACCAGCCGGTCGCCGTCCAGGTGGGTGTCCAGCGATTCGGCCGCATCGTGCATGCGCGCCCCCTCGGGCGCCCGGACCTCGAGGCCGCCGAATCCCTTGAGGAACCCGTCGGCCTCGAGCGTCGCCTTCAGCTCGACCGGCTCGCCCGCGGCCGTGGAGTCGGGAGACAGCGTCGCGGTCAGCGCCAGGCGGTTGGCCACCAGGCCCGAGAAGCCGGCCGGAGCCGGCGAGGGGAGAGCCTTCACGTGGACCGTCACGCGCTCGGTGCGCAGGACCCTCGGGCCCGCCGGGCCGCGGCGGCTCGTGAAGAACCGGTCGAACACGTCCTCCGGAAACACCAGCTCGGCCGGCTCGATCACCAGGTCGCCGGCCCGCGTGGCGAACAGCGCGTAGCGGATCTCGGTGACGTTGTACACGCGTCCGCCGCGCACCTCGCGCAGCGTGCGCTCAGGGCCGAGATCCTCGCGCCAGAAGCCCTCGGTGCGCGGCTGGTTGTACGACGGGTTGTTCCACGGCTGCGCCCGTCGCCAGTAGCGGAAGCGCAGGATGATCTGCTCGCCGAGCCAGGCCTCGGCCTTGTCGACGTCCAGCGTGACGAAGATGTCGCCGCCGGCGGCGTCGTCGGTGACCGTCGGCTGCTGTGTCCGGTTGCCCGTGTCCGCCGGCGGTGCGGCCTGGGCCGCGGTGACCGTCACGGCCAGGGCCGCCGTGCGGCAGGTCTCGCCCCGCGCCGTCACCTTGACGGGACCGATCTCCAGGCGGCCCTCGCGCGACGGGCGGAGGTACCAGGTGCGCGACACGGACGTGCGCGTCTGCCCGTTGACCATGCTCATGCTCTGGTTGGTGCCGCCGTTGAACACCTGGACGCCAGGCAGATCGGGCAGGGCGAAGTCGACGGACCAGCCGATGTCACCCTCGGCGGTCGCCGTCAGCACCAGCTGGTCGCCGGCCGGCACCGACGTGCGATCGACCTGCGCCTCGCACACGAAGGCCGCCCGCGCCTGCGGTGCGCAACACGCCGCCGCGAGCAGCACCAGCGTGACCGCGGCCAACCCCCTGGACCTCGCCCCCATGCTCACCATCGCTTCCCGCTCTGGGGCCGCCCGCCCCGCAGACGCTTCTGAACCGACTTCTTCAGCTCTTCCTCGTCGCGGTCCAGGGCCTTGAGGATCTGCTCGG
>DAOPJF010000424.1:0-2843 GCA_035399525.1 Candidatus Krumholzibacteriia bacterium
GTCGCGCAGGATCACCGGACGCAGGAACACCACCAGGTTGGTCTTGGAGCGCTTGCGCGTGTCGTAGCGGAACAGGCTGCCGGCGATCGGCAGGTCGCCCAGCACCGGCACCTTCTCCTCGCCGCCGCTGTAGCTGTCCTCGACCAGGCCGCCGAGGGCGAGGATGGCGCCGTCGTCGACCAGCACCATGGACTCGATCGAGCGCTTGGTGGTGACCGAGTTGCCGGCGGCCGCGCTCTCCGCGCTGCCCACCACCGCCGAGGCCTCCTGGTAGATCTGCAGGCGAATGGTGCCGCCCTCGGAGATCTGCGGCTTGACATGCAGGGTGAGGCCGACGTCGCGGCGCTCGATGGTCTGGAAGGGGTTGGCGGGCGTGGTGCCGCCGCCGGTGTTGGCGTACTGGCCGGTCACGAAGGGCAGGTTGCGGCCGACGACGATGCGCGCCTCCTCGTTGTCGAGGGTGATCAGGTTGGGCGTGGACAGGATGTTGGCGCTGACCTCGTTCTCGAGGAAGCGCGCCAGCACGCCCAGGCTCAGGACTTCGCCAAGGCCGGGGACGTTGACCTTGCCGCCGCCGACGACGAGGTTGAGGCCGTTGTTGGGCAGGGTCGGTGTGCCGTTGCCGGAGGTGCCGGCGATGAGCTGGCCGAGGTTGCTGCCGCCGCTGTTGAAGATCTGCCCACCCAGGATGCCGACCTTGCCCGAGGCGCCGCCGCCCACCCACTGGAAACCGAACTCGGCGGCGCGCTCGGTGGAGATCTCGGCGATCAGCGCCTCGATGTAGACCTGCGCGCGGCGGCGGTCGAGCTGGTCGATGACCGTGCGCAGGTTGCGATAGACCGCGTCGGGCGCGGTGATGATCAGCGCATTGTTGACCGCGTCCGGCTGCACCATGCCGCCGCGCGTGGCGGAAGAAAGTCCGCCTGCCGTGGTGCTGGTCGCGGCGCCCGTGCCGCGCAGGGGCGCGCTGGCGACGCCCATCCCGGACGTGGCCGAGCTGCCCGTGCCGAACCCACCGCCGCCGTTGCGCGACAGCGGTTGGGTGGTGGCGGCCTCGCTCGTGCCGCCCTCGCCGGCGAGCGCGGCGTTGAGCGTGGCGGCCACCTGGGTGGCGTCGGCGTTGCGCAGGTAGACCACGCGGATGTCGCCGCCCGCGCCGGGACGGTCGAGCGCGATGACGAGCTGGCGCAGGGCCGCCAGGCGGCTGGGCGTGTCGGCGCGCACCAGCAGGCTGTTGCTGTTGGGCTCGGCGACGATCTGCGGCGGCGCCAGGCCGCCCGTGTTCTGCCCGCCGGCCTGCTGCTCCGCGAGCAGGCGAGTCAACACCGGGGCGAGGTCGTTGGCCATCGCGTGCTGCAGGTGCAGCACGGCGACGTCGCCCTGCGGGGTGTCGATCGAGTCGATCACCGTCGCCAGCCGGCGCAGGTTCTCGGCGTAGTCGGTGACCACCAGGGTGTTGTTGCCCGGGAAGGCGGTGACGGCGTTGTTGGCCGAGACCAGCGGGCGCACCACGTTGACCATGTGCGCCGCCGACTCGTGGCGCAGCGCGAAGACCTGGGTCACCAGGCGGTCGCCACGTGCGC
Organism: Candidatus Krumholzibacteriia bacterium; assembly: GCA_035399525.1. Lineage (GTDB taxonomy): Bacteria > Krumholzibacteriota > Krumholzibacteriia > LZORAL124-64-63 > LZORAL124-64-63 > JACZKN01. The sequence continues at coordinate 1,584 of DAOPJF010000424.1, forward strand.
CCCCTGCGCCCTGGCGGCCGCTCACCACCGGAACGCCGTGCAGCTTGGCGTCGGCCTCGGGCACGAGCTTGGTCACGCCCGACTCCTCGATCGCCGCGTAACCCTGCAGGCGCAGCGCCGAGAGCAGGATCTGGTAGGTCAGCTCGGGCGCTACCGGGGTGTTGGTGATGAGGTTGATCTTGCCCTTGACGCGCGGATCGATGAGGAAGTTGCGCCCCGAGATGCGCCCGATCGCCTGGATCACCGAGTCGATCTCGGCGTTCTGGAAGTTCAGCGCCACCGGCTCGCCAGCGGCGTGCGCCGGGTTGGCGGCGGGCCAGAGCGCAGCGAAGGCGAGCGCAGCCGCGCACAGCGCATGCGCGAGGGCGCCCTTGCGAGGCGAGGTGGGGGAGCGTGGCTGACTTGGGAGGGCGAGGGGGAGGGGGCGGGCCATCAGTGATCGCGTCTGGGCCCGCCGTCGGCGACGGGCGTGGGTGGGCGGAAAGGCTCGCTCGACGCGCCGCCGCGGGCGGGCAGGGCGAGCATGCTGTGGCGGCCATCGAGCTCGAATTCGGCGGCCTCGGGCAGCAGACGGACCAGCCTGCGCCCGTCGGGCAGGACCTGGCCGGGGCTCAGGCTGAAGGTGGAGCCGTCGTCGGCCTGCAGGATCACGAAGCCGGGCAGGGCGCCGAAGCCGGTGGCAATGCCGGTGACCGTGTAGAGCGCATCCGGGGTTGCGACGCGCGCAGGGACCTTGTCGGGGACCGCTGCAGTGCGACCGACGTGCAGCCCGATGCGCGCGGCTACCTTGCGCGCGTCGGGCTCGTGCCGTGCCGCTGCAGCGACCGCCGTGGGCGCGGCGAACTGCCAGAAAAGGTCCGCTGCCACCCAGGCGCAGAAGGCCAGTGCCAGCAGCCAGGCGGGCAAGGCCAGCGCGCGCAAGGAAGAAACCAGCGGAATCGGGGACGGCAGAAAGGGGCTGGACATCGGGATGATCGGCGACCTGGGGCGTCGGGGCGCTCTCTAAGCCCGGGAGGACGGGCGGCAAGTATATGCCAGCGGCTCGATTGTCGCCGCATTCCCGCTCGGGAACGCGGTGACGATCGGGCAGGGCTGCGTGGCCGTCTCAGGGACGCAAAAGGGGAACGTAGTCGGCGAGGAAGCTGCCGCCGGCCCCGAAGCTGCGCTCCTCGTCGATCAGCGTCGGGGTGATGCCGATGCCGAAGGTGAAGTCGGCCACGTTCTCGTTGATCGGACGATAACGAGAACGTGGCCGACTTC
>DAOPJF010000425.1:0-2842 GCA_035399525.1 Candidatus Krumholzibacteriia bacterium
CGCCCCGGGGATCCTGGCCGACCCCCGGCGCCGGCCCGTGGCGCCTGCCAGGGCCGTGTGGGAGCTGGGGCACCCCGCCGCCGAGCCCGCGCCCGGGCCCGACGGGCTCGCCCCGGCCGAGGCCGACGCCTTCCTGCACCACCAATTCACCCTGGCGGTGGACCTGCTGGCCGGCCGCCTGCAGCCGGACCTAGTGCCGCCGGGCCTGGCCGAGGCCTTCACCGCCGCCTGGGGGGTCACCGTGGACGGCCGGTTGGCCCGGGCGGGCCTGCCGGGCTACGACCAGGCCCGGTGCCGGGGACGGTTCTCCCGCCTGTTCGCCACCGCGGGGGTCCTCATGCCCGGCCACTGGCAGATCTTCCAGTCCCTGTGGGATGGGGGATTGGCGGCCCAGGGCGAGGTCCTGGGGGCCGTCCGGCGGCTGCCCCGGCTGTAGCGCCGTCCCGGGCCGCCGATCGCCCAACTGCGCGAATGGATTTGCTTTTTGCCCGTGAAGGCCCCAATTTCATGGGGTTCAGGAGACGAGACATTCGTTGACCTCGTCGGCGTCCGGGCCTAGGATCTCTCGGCCGAGCCCGGTATCCGCTCAAGCGCCGTCCCGCATCCCACCGGCGGGGCCGCGGCAAGCACCATTTTGGGAGGTTCGTTCATGTCCGGTGTGTCTACCCTGCGTCGCTGGGTTCCCGTCTTCATGCTCGGCCTGCTGGCCGTGATCCTGCTCGGCCTGACCGGCTGCGGCGGCAAGAAGGAAGTCGATCCGTACGTCTACGACTCCCTGCGCCGGGTCACCCGGGGCGACACCCTGTCGGCCGTCGACGCCGAGGGCAAGCCGTACTTCCTGTTCGAGATCGACTGCCCGGACTTCGAGTACGTCAGCGGCAACGTCGCGCTGATCCGCGGCAAGGGCGCCGATGCGAACCTGCTGGAGTTCCTGGTGGGCCCGGACCTCGAGCACACCTACACGAGCCTGTCGGGCGCCCTGCTGGGCGTGCAGAAGACCTTCACCCCGCAGCCGACCCACCTGGTCCTGCGCCGCGTGAAGAAGAACGGCGTGGTGGTCGAGGACAGCCTCAAGACCCCGAAGGGCTACGTCCTGCCGGTGCTGATGCGCTCGGGCGCCATCGACCAGGAGATGCCCGGCGCGCCGCTGCCGAAGATCGGCTACATGCGCAAGGACATCGACGAGGCCAAGGCCACGTTCCTGCCCGAGAACGAGGGCGATCCGCTCAAGACCATCAAGAGCGCCTTCGAGAACTTCGTCTACGTGCCGCGCCACGACCTGCCGGACTCGGTCAAGGCCAACCCCGGCCCCGAGGACTACGCCTGGTACGCCATCGGCGACGAGTCGTCGCTGCAGATGGTGAAGCTGACCCCGGGCGCCGAGTGGATGCTGCACCTGCTGAAGGCCAAGGACCTGCCGCTGGTGGGCGCCTTCACCGTGATGAGCCTCGAGGACGACTTCGCCAAGCGGAAGATGGAGTACCCGGGCCTCGGCCACGTCGTGGGCACCATGCGCGTGGACTGGTTCCAGTACGCCAACTCCTATGTCGAGGGCACCAAGGCCGAGTAGACGCACCGTCCGTACCGGACAGAAGACGGGCTCCCCGGAAGGGGAGCCCGTTTTTCCTTCGTCGTCGCGAGGCGGGGAGGATCAGGCCAGCGTCTCCATCAGCCGCGCGTCGCGCAGCACCGCCGTGGCCGGCATGCGGTTCTTCTTCTCCAGGGGCGAGGTCTTGCACTTGCCCGCGACCATGCCGACCATCAGGCCCGACTTGCCCTCGAACAGCAGTTCGGTGGCGTGGTTGCCCAGCCGCGAGGCCAGGATGCGGTCGTAGCCCGACGGCGAGCCGCCGCGCTGGATGTGACCGAGCACCGCCATGCGCACGTCGCGCTTGAGCCGCTCGCGTACCTCGAACGACACGTAGCTGGCCTTGCCCGCGCCCTCGGCCACCACGATGATGGCGTGGTGCTTGCCGCGGTCGTAGCCCGCGACGATGCGGCGGCACAGGTCGTCGATGTTGAACGGGACCTCGGGCAGCAGCACCTCCTCGGCGCCCGTGGCGATGGCCACCTGCGCCGCCAGCAGGCCGTACTCGCGGCCCATGACCTCGATCACGAAGATGCGCCCGTGGCTGGTGGCGGTGTCGCGGATCTTGTCCACGGCGTCGATGGCGATGTTCAGCGCCGTGTCGAAGCCGATGGAGATGTCCGTGCCCGGGATGTCGTTGTCGATGGTCGCCGGCACGCCCATGCAGGGCAGGCCGAACTCCTTCTCGAGCTTGGTCGCGCCGCGGAAGCTGCCGTCGCCGCCGATGACCACCAGGCCGTCGAGCTTCATCTTCTTGAGCGACTTCGCCACCGGCGCCGTGCCCTCGGGCGTGGCGAACTCGGGGTAGCGGAACGTGCGCAGGATGGTGCCGCCCCGGTGCAGGATGCCGCTGACCGAGCCCGACGTCATCTTCTCGTAGTCGCCCTCGGCCAGCCCGCGCCAGCCGCGCTGGATGCCGATGACCTCGGCCCCGTGGTGCCAGGCCGTGCGCACCACCGCGCGCACCGCCGCGTTCATGCCGGCCGCGTCGCCGCCGCCCGTCAGCACGCCGATTCTCTTCATCCGCATCCTCCTGTCCTTGGTCCGTCGTCCCCGCCTCCGGCGGGGCGTTCGCGGCGCCGCTCGTGCCAGCGCCGGATCTTCTCCATGCGGTCCTTCAGCTCCGTCTCGAAGCCGCGGCCGCGGGGGTCGTAGAAGGTCGCGCCGGACAGCTCGTCCGGCAGGCAGTCCATGCGCGCGATGCCCTCGGCCGTGTCCGGCGCGTACACGTAGCCGTCGCCGTAACCCACGTCC
>DAOPJF010000426.1:0-2837 GCA_035399525.1 Candidatus Krumholzibacteriia bacterium
ACCAGGTCCAGCAGCTTGTTCGAGTAGCCCCACTCGTTGTCGTACCACGACACGACCTTCACGAAGGTCGGCGACAGCATGATGCCCGCGCCCGCGTCGAAGATCGAGGTGCGCGCGTCGCCGTTGAAGTCGGACGACACGACCTCGTCCTCGGTGTAGCCGAGGATGCCCTTGAGCTCGCCCTCGCTGGCCTTCTTCATGGCGGCCTTGATGGCCTCGTAGGCCGAGGCCGTGTCGGCGCCCGCGGCCTTCTCGAGCCGGCAGGTCAGGTCGACCACCGACACGTTCAGGGTCGGCACGCGGAACGACATGCCCGTCAGCTTGCCGTTGAGCGAGGGGATGACCTTGCCCACGGCCTTGGCCGCGCCCGTGGACGACGGGATGATGTTGCCCGCCGCCGCGCGCCCGCCGCGGAAGTCCTTCTTGCCGCCGGGGCCGTCGACGGTCTTCTGGGTGGCGGTCGTCGCGTGCACCGTGGTCATCAGGCCCTCGGCGATGCCGAAGCTGTCGTGCAGCACCTTGGCCACGGGCGCGAGGCAGTTGGTCGTGCACGAGGCGTTGGACACGTACTGCTCGCCATTGTAGCTCTTGTGGTTGACGCCCATCACGAACATCGGCGTGTCGTCCTTGGACGGCGCCGACATCACGACGTGCTTCGCGCCGGCCTTGATGTGCCCGGCGGCCTTCTCCTTCTCCAGGAACAGCCCCGTCGACTCGCACACGAAGTCGGCGCCCACATCGCCCCACTTCAGGTTGGCGGGATCGCGCTCGGCGGTCAGCCGGACGGTCTTGCCGTTGACGACGAGGCAGCCGTCGCCGGCCTCGACCGTGCCGCGGAACGTGCCGTGAACGGTGTCGTACTTCAGCATGTAGGCCAGCTGCCTGGCATCGAACAGGTCGTTGATGCCCACGATCTCGAGGTCCTTGCGGTCCATCGCCGCGCGGAAGACCAGGCGCCCGATGCGCCCGAAGCCGTTGATGCCGATCTTCGTCGCCATTGCCGCTCCTTACTGTTCACCCCCGGCGGCCTGACCCGCTCGGCCCGCCGCCCGAATCCCTGCCGAATCGTTCACAGAACCCTATGGTTAGTCAACAGGAGGCGGATCGTCAATTGGCAATGGGGCGGCTGCGGCGGGGGCCTGCGGTCCCCGTTCCCTCTTGCCCGCCCGGCCGGACGGCGCTTATATTCCCGCGCCGCCCGGCGGACGTCCCGGGCGCCGGGCCCTGCCCGGGACGAACACGGCGTCCGCCTCCCCCTGCAGACAATCGGATGGGCATGCGCGGCGTCCTGGTCTTCGCCCCCCATGCGGATCCCACCTACACGCCCCTGGGACTGGCGGCGCTCGGCGCCCATGTCCGGGCCGAGGCCCCCGATTGCGAACTGGTGCCCCTGGACCTGAACTTCGCGTGGTGGCAGCAGCGCGCCGATGCCGACCCGGACCTGGGCACCCTGCGGACCGCGTGGCGCGACGGGGGCCCGGGCTTCGACGATCCGCTGCAGGTCGCCGCGCGCCACCGCACCTGGCGCCGGGCCACCGCCGAGGCCGATGCGTGGGTTCCCGCGCTGCGCCGCTGGCTCGAGCACGACGAACTCGCGCCGGACCTGCGCACCTTCCTCGAGTTCGCCGCGGGCCGCGTGCTGGCCGCCGAGCCGCGCTGGATCGGCTTCTCGGTCATGTACCCCGCCCAGGTGCTGCCCGCCCTGGCGATCGCGAAGCACCTGGCCGAGCAGGTGTTCGTCTCGAGCGAGCGCCCGCTCCTGGTGCTGGGCGGCGCCTCGGCCACCGCGCTGGCCCCCCGCGAGGTGCTCGGGGCCTGCCCGTGGGTCGACGCCGTGTTCGCCGGCGAGGGCGAGCAGGGGCTGCTTCAGCTGCTGCGGGGCGAGCCGGCGGCGGCCGTGCCCGGCCTGGCCCACCGGCAGGGCGACCGGATCCGCCTGAACCGCAAGCCCGACACCCTGGCCGCCGCGTCGGTGCCGCTACCCCTGTTCGACGGCCTGGCGCCCGAGGACCGCTGGAACCCGGTGCCGGTGCTGCCGGTGGTCTTCTCGCGCGGCTGCAAGTGGCGCCGCTGCCGGTTCTGCGCCCACAACCTGTCCTACAGCGGCTACCGCCGGCAGGCGGCCGCGCGCTTCGCCGACTACCTGGGCCTGCTGCAGGCGACGCGCGGGGCCGACCACTTCTACTTCGCCGACCAGTACGTCGACGCCGAGGACCTGGTCGCATTGAGCGAGGCCATCCTGGCCCGCGGCCTGCGCGTGGCCTTCCACGTCATGGGCCGGCCCACCGCAGCCTACTCGCGCGAGCGCCTGGCCCTGATGGCCGAAGCCGGCTGCCGCTGGATCAGCTGGGGCGTCGAGACCGGGTCGGCGCGCCTGCTCGAGGTCTGCGGCAAGGGTACGACCCCGGGCGAGATCCGGCAGGTGCTGACCGACGCCGCCGCCGTGGGCATCCACAACCTGGCGATGATGATCCTGGGCCTGCCCACGAGCACCGACCGCGACCTGCAGGAGACCATGGACCTGGTGGCCGAGCTGGGCCCGGCGGCCGGCGAGGTCACCAGCAGCCGCTTCCAGCTCTTCGACCGCACGCCGTTCGCCGTGCAGCCGGCGAAGTGGGGCCTGCGCATCACCGGCCGCGAGGTGCTGTTCGCCCGCGGCGGCCGTCCCGTGCACTCGCTGCGCCTGTTCCACCAGGAGCAGGCGGCCGACGGATCGTGGCGCCCGCCCCGCGGCCCGCTGGAGGTCGCCCGCTGGGACGAGTTCCGCCGCTGGACCCTGCCCGCCTCCGGCTTCGAGCACCTGGGCTGCGAGCACACCCTGCTGGCCGCCGACCGCC
>DAOPJF010000427.1:0-2828 GCA_035399525.1 Candidatus Krumholzibacteriia bacterium
GCTTGTCGTTGACGGGGTAGCTCATGCAGACTCCTGGTTGGGGGACGGGGACCGTCGGTGCGGCCCGCGGGGGGCCTCTGGCGCGGCATCAACAATAGCCCAAGGACGGGGGCAAGTCTTGGAAAATCAACGCCGGGAGGGCCCTTCGCTGGGCTGGAGCGACTTCGCGCGCGGCCGCTGCGTGCCGGGCGGGTCCCACACCTGGTTCGCCGGAAGCGAGGCCGCGCTGCTGGAGAGGGTGCGCCGGGCCTGGGATTACCGCCGGCCCGGGCAGGGACGCACCGACCTGGAGCAGGTCGTGGTCGTGCCGGTCGATCCCGAGGGGTTCGTGTCGTCCACGGTTCTGGTGGACGAGGGCACGGTCCTGCAGGCCGAGCTGGTCCGGCGCCGGCCCGGCGAGGAACCCTTCGTGCGCGTGCTGGCGGCCGGTCCGCGCGAGCCCGTGCATCACGCGGCCGTCGTCCTGTACAGCGCCGCGGCGCTGCTGGAGAATGGCGGCCGGCGCTCGGGTGACTTTGATTGGGAGGTCGTCGCGCTGGTGGCCGGACCGCTGGAGCACGAGCCGATGGACCCGCTGACCATGGCCAGGAACATGCTGGCCAAGCCGGGCGGCACGCCCTGCACCTACACCGCCCAGGAGTTCGCCGAGGCGGTCTGGCACTGGGCCTGCCGCGCCGCGGCCCTTCCCGAACCGAAGGATTGAACGATGCCCTGGAGACGCTACCTCGCCATGCTGGTGCTGCTGCTGGTGCTGATCTTCGCGGTGCAGAACACCCAGCCCGTGACCATCCGGTTCCTCGTCTGGAGCCTTTCCATGTCCCAGGTGTTGATGGTGTTCCTGCTGTTCGGAGCAGGGACCCTGTTTGGAGCGCTGCTGGATGAGATCATCCGCCGCAGGCACCGGGCCGGCTGATCCAACCCGCGGTCAAGAAAACACTTATTGTAATCGCCAATATTTTGAGATATTATCATATTCACGGCGGTCCCCAAGGGGGTGGGCACCGCCTGCGCGCGTCGAGGGAGCCCGCCGTTCAGACGGGAAGGCCGCAAAGGATTCCGAATGTTCAAACTGTTCTGCCGTAACAAGATGGCCGTTATTTCGGCTGTCCTTTGCCTCTATGCCTCGGGGGCCTTCGCGGCCACTCCCGAGCTGATCTTCTCGAAGGAAGGCCTGGGCGCTGGCGACTGGATGGGCCTGATGGTCAGCCGGGCCGGGGACCTGAACGGCGACGGCATCGGCGACTTCCTGGTGGGCGCTCCCTATGCCGATGGCCCGGTGCAGAACACGGGCGCGGTCTACATCTACTTCGGCGGTCCGGGGCTGGACTCCGATCCTGACCTGACCCTCCTGGGCGAGGCCAACGGCGACCAGTTCGGCCTGAACGCCCGCGGCGTGGGCGACGTCAACGACGACGGCTGGGACGACGTGCTGGTCGGCGCGCCCAACAATGATGCCGGCGGGTACAACTCGGGCCGCCTCTACCTGTACTTCGGCGGGCCTGGCCTGGATGCGGTGCCCGACCTGGTGATCACCGGCACGGGCAGCGAGCAGCTGGGCTGGTCGGTGGCCGGCCCCGGCGACCTGGACGGCGGCGGCAACGACTTCGCGGCGGGAGCGCCTAGCGCCAATGCCCGGGCCGGCATGGTGTACGTGTACAATGGCGGCGCGTCCCTCGATGGGGTCGCTGACTACTCGATGCCCGGCGCGGCCTCGACCTGGTTGGGCTGGTTCACCAACCGCGCCGGCGACTTCGACGGCGACGGCTGGGACGACCTGCTGGTGGGCGCCAACTCGGACCGCTACGCGTACCTGTTCCGCGGCGGTGCGGACTTCGACTCGATCCCCGACTTCGTCTTCACCGGCGAGGCGCTCGGCGACCGGTTCGGCTACGGCCTCGGGCCCGCGGGCGACTTCAACGGCGACGGCTGGGACGACATCGTCATCGGCGGCATGCACAACGACGCCGCGGGCTTCGACGCCGGCCGCGCCTACCTGTACTACGGCGGGCCGAACCCGGACGTGACGGCCGACATGGTGTTCACGGGCTTCCTGGCCCGCGACCTGCTGGGCCGCACCGTCGACGGCTCGGGCGACCTGAACGGCGACGGCTACAGCGACCTGCTGGTGGGCGCGCCGACTCCCGACGTGGGCGGCTTCGGGCCCGGGCGCCTGCACGTGTACTTCGGCGGCGACCCCAACGGCGTGGCGCCGCCCGACACCACCGCCGACATCCTGATCGGCGGCGAGTACGATTCCGACCGCATGGGCGCCCAGGTGGGCATCGTGCCCGACATGAACGGCGACGGCCGCGACGACATCCTGGTCGGCGCCAACCTGTACGACGGCACGGCGGGTGCGAACTCGGGCAAGTTCTACCTGTACTCGGTGCCGAACCGGGCGCCGGTGGCCCTGGCCGACAGCGCGGTCCTGGCCCTCGACCTGCAGCCGGTGGTCATCGACGTGCTGGCCAACGACACCGACGACGAGAACGCCATCGACCCGACGAGCGTGGTGCTGGTGCAGGCGCCGCTGCAGGGCCTGGCGGTCGTCGACACGCTGACGGGCGTCATCACCTACACGCCCGATCCGGGCTTCGCCGGCACGGACACGCTGGCCTACACCGTGGCCGACACCCTGGGCGCCGTCTCGGAGCCCGGCGTGGTCACGATCCTCGGTCCCGACCTCACGCCGCCTGCTCCGCTGGACATGATCGTCGCCGCGGGGGGCGCCGGCGCGGTCGCCGTGAGCTGGCAGGGCGTGCCCGTGGACGCCGACAGCCTCGAGGTGTGGCACGCGGTGTGGGCCGACAGCACGGGCGCGACGGCTT
>DAOPJF010000428.1:0-2824 GCA_035399525.1 Candidatus Krumholzibacteriia bacterium
GGTCATGGACCTCTACCTGCGGGCGGACGACGGCACCTGGGACCCGGACAACTGGGGCGGCATCATGCGCGGTCTCAGCCGCACGGGCATGGACCTGTCCAAGAGCCAGTTCGTCGAGGTGTGGATCAACGACGGCGTCCAGGACCGCGACCTGCGCAGCGGCCGGCTGCACATCGACTTCGGCGACGTGAGCGAGGACGGCTTCTGGCCCCTGGACGGTGCGGGCCAGCCCGTCACCGGCACCTGGCAGCGGGAGGACGGCATCAACGGCACGACCCCCGACGGCCAGTACACCCCGGAGGAGGACATCGGCCTGGACGGGCTCGGCGAGGCCGGACCGCAGCGCTACAACAGCGAGTACGACAGCGACGGCAACCCGTACCCGTACATCAACGGCACGGCCAACAACCAGAAGCTCGACACCGAGGACATCAACGCCGACGACCAGCTGAACCTGCGCGATGCGTTCTTCACCGCGACGATCGACCTGAAGGACACCCCGGCGCTGGTGGATGTGGTCTACGACTACGACGACCTGGGCGACATGCCCGCGAACCAGGCCTGGCGCAAGTACCGCATCGCCCTGGGGCAGATCGACTCGGTGGCCGTGGGCGGTGCGCCGAACATCCGGGCCGTCACCCACGTGCGCGTCTGGTACGAGAACGACGATGCCCTGGCGCCGTCCGAGAAGCGCATCGAGCTCTCCGAGTTCCGCTTCCTGGGCAGCCGCTGGGAGCGCGAGGGCGTGCGCCGCATCGCCGACGAGGCGCTGCTGTCGCCGGCGGACCGCGTTCCGGGCGAGGACTTCTTCCTGGGCGAGGTGAACACCAAGGAGAATCCCGACTACACGCCGCCGTTCTCGGTCCACGTCGAGAACAACATCCCCGAGAAGGAGCAGTCGCTGGTCCTGGACTTCGAGAACCTCGACCGGGGCCACCTGATGCGGTCGAGCAAGCAGGTCTCGGTCCGGGGCGACGACTACACGGGGTACGCCGAGCTGACCTGGTTCTGGTACAACACGAGCCACGGCTCGGCCGACGTCGACCTGTTCTTCCGCGTGGGCGCGGACACCCTGAACTACTACCAGGTGGCCTATGCCTTTGCCGACGGCGACCAGAAGACGGGCTGGCACGAGTTCCACGTCGACCTGAAGACCCTCAGCAACGTCAAGAACGAGCCCTACGACAGCGACGGCGTGCGCAGCGCCCTGATCCCCGACGCGCGCACGGGCGAGATGTACCGGGCCTCGGTCGTGGGGCGGCCCGACCTGCGCTCGGTCAAGCGCTACTACTTCGGCGTCGCGAACAACCGGGTCGACGCGCCGGTCAGCGGGCGATTCTACTTCAACGACATCCGCCTGGACGGGGTCAAGCGCGACATGGGCATGGCGCAGCGGGCCGGCGCGCGCCTGAACATGGCCGACGTCATCAAGGTGGACGCCGACTGGAGCCACCGCGACCCCGAGTACCACGGCCTGGACGCCAGCCGGGGCAGCGGCGTCGACGCCACGGACTGGAACCTGTCGACCAACCTCGCGGTGGAGGATTTCATCCCGCTGCTCGGGTTCCGGCTGCCGGTCAACCTCTCGCAGCGAAAGTCGATCCAGCGGCCCAAGTACGAGACCAACAGCGACATCGAGATCATCGACGCCGTGGTGCGCGAGGAGATGTCCACCCTCGAGGACCGGCAGGGCTTCTCGACCCGCCTGAGCCACACGCCGTCCAAGGCGGCGATCCTGCGCTACGCCATCGACCCCTGGACGTTCTCGCTTTCGGGCTCGCGCTCGGCGCGGACCAGCCCCACCGAGGACCGCAACCAGAAGAGCCTGCAGGGGTCCGCGACCTACGACCTGAGGTTCCCCAAGCGCTACACCTTCGGCGGGCTGCCGCTCCTGGGCTCGGTGCCGGTGGTCAAGGGCCTGGCCTTCATGCCGACGAAGATCAACTTCGGCGCGGCGTTCAGCAGCCAGTTGACCGAATCGTCCACCATCGCCGAGGACGGGACGGTGACCCGGCGCCCGACGGTGCGCTCGCGGCCGGGGACGCTCAATGCCGGCGTGGACTACGACCCCCTGAACTCGCTGGCCGTCAGCGGCACGGCGAAGTCCGAGCGGGACCTGCTGCGGCCCCAGGACAAGCTGGGCGTGAACATCGGCCAGGAGAACCGGCGGTCCTACGAGGTGCGGGCGACGCTGACGCCGCCGCGCGTGAGCGAGCTGGGCGATGCGTCCGTCCTGCGGCCCGTGCGCACGCTGGTGCGGCAGATCAACGGCCTGCGGCCGAGCCTGCAGTTCACCGGCGGCTTCGTCGACGACCACAGCCCCGGCATCCAGCAGGTGGGCGATCCCGAAGGGATCCGCTCCATCAGCAACGCCACCAACTGGGATTTCCGGTTCAGCGTGCCCGTGGGCGACGCGTTCAAGGCCGTGTGGCCGGAGAAGCGCTACAGCGATGCCCAACGCCAGCGCATGATCCAGCAGCAGCAGCAGCGGCAGGCGCAGGCCGCGCGCACCGGCCAGGGGACCGCGCCCGTCGAGCTCACGCCCGAGGAGACCGAGGGGCTGACCCCGGCCCAGATCCAGGAGCTGAAGGACCGGCGCCTGCTCGAGGCCGCCGAGGCCGCTGCCGAGCAGGAGCGCCTGGCCGGCGGCGCCCGGTCGCCCGAAGGCGCCGGACAGGCCGGCGAAGGCGGAGGCGGAGGCGGAGGCGGGCCGGGCCTGGCGGTCGTCACCAACACCCTGCTGCGGCCCCTGCGCGAGATGACGCCGGTGAAGGTGACCTGGACCGACAAGAAGTCCTCGGCCTACGCCCGTTACACCGGCGAG
>DAOPJF010000429.1:0-2823 GCA_035399525.1 Candidatus Krumholzibacteriia bacterium
GCGCCGCCACCCAGCGGGCCTGCAGCCAGACGACGAGCCCGCCGGTGATGCAGAACAGGGCGGTCACCAGCCAGAGGTTGGTGGCGATTCCCGCCAGGGCGCCCGGCCGCGCGGGCCCGCCGTCGCCCAGGCCGAGTGCGGCCAGGTGGGCCGGCGTGATCTCGGGCGACAGCACCGCCCGCAGCACGCGCACCTGTCCCGCCACGTCGACGCGCAGGGCCATCGTGTAGTGCGGCTGGCCGCGGAAGCCGGGGTACACGTCGGTGATCACGTGGGCGGTCGGGCCCGCCATCAGCCGGACGAACCACGGCTCCTGGTCGTAGCGCCGCGCGGCCAGCTCGGGCAGCGGCCCGGCGTAGGCGAGCACGCGGCCCGCGCCGTCGAACACCGCGAGGTCGACGAACACGTCGCTGGCGGCCTGCAGCTCGGCCAGGCCCTGGGCCAGGCCCTCGGGCGTGGGCGCCAGCAGCGCCGTGGGGTCGTCGGTCAATCCCGCCAGGTTCAGCAGGCGGTCGCCCAGGAACAGGTCCAGCAGTGCGGCCTGGTGCTCGGCCAGCGAGGCCTGGTGCCGCCGCTCGGCGTCGCGCGCCACCAGCCGGTACTGCACGTGGAAGAACACCGTCAGCAGCAGCAGCGGGATGAAGTACAGGAACACGAGGCGCAGGAGGGCGTGCCGCAACAGCGCCCGATGGGTCGCGTGCCGGCCCCACTCGGGGCGCGCCCTGGCGGCGCGCGGATCGACGTGCACCGTCATCGGTTCCTCCCTGGTCCCGTTGTGCAGGCACCCGGACCGGGGCCCGGGTGCCTACACGATACCACGAAGTTCCCCGCTGCCGCTCGCGGGCCCTAGGGATTCGGCCCGCCGTGGCACTGGTAGCACGACACGCCGGTCCAGTCGCCGCGGTAGTCCGCCCCGTGGCAGGCCGCGCACGAGTGGATGCCGTAGGTCTCGGCGTAGTTGCCGTGCTGGCTCGGCGCACGCCAGCCCGAGGGATGGCCGCCGGGACCGTCGTGACATTGGTAGCACGACACCTCGCTCCAGCCGCCTGCGTAGTCGGCCCCGTGGCACGTCCGACAGCTGAGGCCGGTGTTGTCCACCACGAACTGGCCGTGCTGGTCGCGGTCGCCCCAGCCCGAGTAGTGCCCGCCCGGACCGTCGTGGCAGCGGTAGCACGACACGCCCGACCAGCCGCCCTGGTAGTCGTCGCCGTGGCAGGCGCGGCACGACAGGGCCGAGTTGGCCCACACGTAGTCGGCGTGGCGCGAGTACTGCCAGCTGAACGAGTGGCCGCCCGGGCCGTCGTGGCAGGTGTAGCACGACACGCCGCTGGTGCCGCCGCGGTAGTCGGCGCCGTGGCAGCTCGTGCAGCCCAGCGCGCTGTTGGCGACGACCTCGGCCCCGTGCGCGCTGCCGTCCGACCAGCCGGCGGGATGTCCGCTCGGACCATCGTGGCACTGGAAGCACGACACGCCGCTCCAGTCGCCGGTGTAGTCGGCGCCGTGGCAGTCGGTGCAGGCCAGCGAGCCGCCGCTGACCACCTCGCCGCCGTGCGCGTCGGGCGACGACCAGCCCACCGGGTGGCCGCCGGGACCGTCGTGGCAGTCGTAGCACGACGCGCCGGTGTCGCCTCCCCGGTAGTCGACGCCGTGGCAGGCCGTGCACGACACCGCGCCGTCGGCACGCACGGCCGCCCCGTGCTGCTCGGGAGCGGCCCAGCCCTCGGCGTGACGCCCGTCGGGACCATCGTGGCACTGGTAGCACGACACGCCGGTCCAGCTGCCCAGGTAGTCGGCGCCGTGGCAGTCGGCGCACCGCTCGGCGCCCAGGTTGTCGGCCTCCACGCCGTGCTGGACCCGCAGGGCCCAGTCGACGGGATGCCCGCCCGGCCCGTCGTGGCACTGGTAGCACGACACCTCGGCCGTGCCGCCCAGGTAGTCCTCGCCGTGGCAGGCCACGCAGCCCACGGCACTGTCGAGGCGCACGACGGCGCCGTGCTGGTCGCCGTCCTCCCATCCGTCGGGATGGGCGCCGCTCGGCCCGTTGTGGCACTGGTAGCACGAGATGCCCGACCAGCCGCCCTCGTAGCTGGCGCCGTGGCAATCGGCGCACTGCTCGTGGCCCTCGGTGTCGGCGGTCACGCCGTGGGCCGTGCGCGCGGCCCAGCCTGCGGGATGGCCTCCCGGACCATCGTGGCAGTCGAAGCAGGAGGTGCCGGTGTCGCCGCCGGTCCAGTCCTCGCCGTGGCACGCGGCGCACGACGCCGCGCTGTTGGCGCGCACGACCGCGCCGTGCTGGGCCGGATCGTCCCAGCCGTCGGGATGGGCGCCGCTCGGGCCGTCGTGGCACTGGAAGCACGACACGCCCGACCAGCCGCCGCGGTAGTCGTCGCCGTGGCAGGCGGCGCATCCCGCGGCCGCGGTGGTGTCGGCCGCCACGCCGTGGGCGGTGCGCTCGGCCCAGCCGGCGGGATGCCCGCCGATCCCGTCATGGCAGTCATAGCAGCCGGGCGCCTTGTCCACGCCCCGGTAGTCGTCGCCGTGGCAGGACGCGCAGGCCTCGGCCGCGTGCGCCTTCACGTACGCGCCGTGGAAGTCGTCGGCCGCCGTGTCGCTCCACGTGTCCGGGTGGGCGGCGGGCAGCGGCTCGCTGCTGCGCTCGGCGCAGCCGACCAACAGCGCGGCCGCAGCCATGAACGGAAGGATGACGGTGCGGATGCGAAGCGACATGACCGTCAACCTCCGTGGCAGCGCGCGCAGGTCGGGGCCGACGGCCCCTCGCTGTGGCAGGCGATGCAGGTCTCGATGGCGAACGCGCCTTCGACC
>DAOPJF010000430.1:0-2816 GCA_035399525.1 Candidatus Krumholzibacteriia bacterium
GGTCAACCACGCGGGCGTGATGTGGCTGTCGGGCCTGCCGACCCGGCGCATCGACCCGTCCACCCTCGAGCTGTGGCAGTTCGACTACGCCCAGCTCGACAGCCTGGGCCTGTCGACCCTGTGGGGCGCGGTCGAGGACACCAACGGCGACATCTACCTGGCGACCGCGCTGCCGGTGGGCAACGAGAACCGCGTCAGCCTCGTGCGCTGGGATCCGGACACCGACGCGACGACCTTGGTCTGGCAGGAGCAGACCGGCGCCGTCGGCGACATCTCGGGCATCATCGAGCTCGACCTGGCCCCCGAGGGCACGCTCATGTTCACTGCGCCCGAGGGCGTCGTGTCCATGGACCTGCGCAACGATCCTGCGGGCGCGGTGATGTGGAGCGACCCGATGATCACCGGCGGCTACCACGCCTTCGCGCGCCTGTCCAACGGTGCGCCCCTGGTGGTCGACCCGGTGTGGGGCACGGGCACCGAGGTGATGGCCATGATCAACACCCACGACGGCAGCCACGTCGTGGTGGTCCCCGACCTGAACGCGGCGCCCGGCGCCGAGATCGCGCCGTGGACGAGCATGGCCTTCGACGACGCGGGCCGCGTGTACCTGGCCCCGGGCTACGGCAACCTGGCGGTGGTGGACATCGGGGCGCTGTCGCCGCTGCCGATGACGGCGTCGTTCGGGCCCATCGCCTGCGCGGGCCTGGCCTGGCGCAAGCCCACGTCGGGCGTGGGCGCCGTGGGCGACGGCGACGCGGTGCCGCCGCTGGCCCTGGCCCTGCACGGCGCGGTGCCCAACCCGTTCAACCCGCGCACCGAGCTGCGCTTCGACCTGCCCCGGGCGCAGCAGGTGCGGCTGGAGATCTTCGACGTGCGCGGCCGCCGCGTGGCGACCCTGGTCGACGGCATCGAGCCGGCCGGCGCCCGGGCCGTGACCTGGTCGGGCACCGACGACGCCCGGCGCCCCGTGCCGTCGGGGGTGTACCTGGTGCGCCTGAAGACCGAGGAGGGGGCCAAGACGACGAAGATCATGCTGGCCCGGTAGTGCCGGCCAGCCAGTAGCCAGACCGCAACAGGTATGCTAAAATGATAAATATCGGCCCGGGGTGGACGCACTGCCGCCCCGGGCCCATCCCTGTCCCCGGTCGGAGCATTCAAGACAAGATGTTTTGGCCCAACGGATTACGCGCCATCCCGGGCGCGCTCCTGCTCCTGGCGGCCCTGGCGACCCTGGCTGTCCGGCCGGCCGCCGCGGCCGTCATCGCCGTGCCCGCCGACCAGCCCACCATCGCCGCCGGCCTGGCGGCCGCCGCGGCCGGCGACACGGTCGACGTGGCCTGCGGCACCTGGCACGAGCACGACCTGGTCATCACCCGCGCGGTCACCCTGCGCGGCCAGGCCAGCAGCCCCACCTGCGTGCGCATCGACGCCGACGGCCTGGGCCGCGTGCTCGACGTGGCCGCCGCCCCGGGCGACACCGTCACCCTGGCCGACCTGACGTTTACCGGCGGCGCGGTGGCCGGCGGCTTCCTCGAGTCGCTGGGCGGCGGCGTGCGCGCCATGGACACGGCGCTGCGCGCGGTGCGCTGCATCTTCGAGAGCAACACCGCCGTCATCGGCGGCGGCCTGGGCGTGTCGGCCTCGTGGCTCGAGGCCACGGACTGCACGTTCGCTGCCAACGCCGCGGCCGATCCCACCTGGGCCGGCGGCGGCGGCGCCTGGTGCCGCGACAGCCGGGGCAGCATCACCGACGCCATCTTCACCCTGAACACGGCGTTCTCGCAGAACCCCGCCGACCCGGGCGACGGCGGCGGCCTGTTCATGAACAACAGCGACCTGGCCGTCGTGCGCGGGTTCTTCAACCTGAACGCCACCGGCGGCGGCGCCGGCGCGCTGTACTCGGTGGACACCGACAGCGCCCGGGTGATCGCCTGCCGCTTCGAGATGAACACCGCCCAGTGGGGCGGCGCCCTGTTCATCGAGAACGCGGCCGCCACGCTGGACAGCTGCACCGTGCAGAACAACACCGCCACCGTCAGCGGCGGCGCGCTGGCGGTGGGGCGCGGCGCGAAGCCGGTCATCCGCACCACGCGGTTTCAGGACAACGTCGCCCAGGCCCAGAACGGCGGCGCCGTCCAGAGCGACGGCTCGCGCCCGTCGTTCACGGCCTGCACGTTCCTGGACAACTCCGCCCCGAAGTGGGGCGGCGCGGTGAACATCAACGGCCTGGGCTCGACCTACACCGACTGCGTGTTCGCCGGCAACACCGCCGGCCAGCAGGGCGGCGCCGTGCGCCAGTACTCGAGCACCGCCGCGTTCACCGGCTGCACCCTGGTGGGCAACGGCGCGCCCGTGGGCGGCGCGCTGTCCTCCCAGAGCCTGACGAGCGCCACGCTGGCGCGCACCATCATCGCCTTCGGCACCCAGGGCGAGGCGGTCACCGCCGCGCTGTTCGTGCCCGTGACCGCCACCTGCACCGACATCCACGGCAACCCGGGCGGCGACTGGACCGGCACGCTGGCCGCGCAGCTGGGCACGTCGGGCAACATCGCGCTCGATCCCCAGTTCACCGACGCCGCCGCCGGCGACTACACCCTGCTGTGGACCTCGCCCTGTGCGCCCGCGTCGTCGGGCGCCTGCGGCCTGATCGGCGCGTTGGGCGTGGTGAACGACCTTTCGGATGTGCCCGACGCGGCGCCCGCAGCCGCGCTCACGCTGCGGCCCAACTACCCCAACCCGTTCAACCCGTCCACGACGCTGCGCTTCGCGCTGGCCGTCCCGGGCCGCGTGCAGGTGAGGGTGTTCGATGCGGCGGG
>DAOPJF010000431.1:0-2807 GCA_035399525.1 Candidatus Krumholzibacteriia bacterium
ACCTCGGCCTGGTCATCGTAGTCGCGCTTGATGCGCCGGTAGGCGTCCTGGATGCTCGGGGCCGCCACCACCACGATCCCGTCAGACGGCTGCCTTGTCTGCCAGCTGCTTGCCATGGGTCACCACCGTTCCGGCCGAGTGGACCTGGGCCGAGGACGAGACCTCGGTGTAGCCCATGACGGCCAAGTTGGGATAGGTCGGCTCGATGAGCCGCTTGACGAAGAGGCGCAGCGGGGTCGGCACCAGCAGCACCGGCGGCGGCCCCGCGTTGTAGGCGGCGCGCAGCACGCCCTCGAGTCTCTGCAGCAGTTCCTGGGTGAACGCCGGGTCCAGGGCGACGCCGCCGGCCTGGTCCGACTCGCGGTGGGCCTGCATCAGGCGGTGCTCGGTCTGCGGGTGCAGCGAGACCACGTGCAGGCGCCCGTCGACGGCGCTGTACAGGGCGGTGATCGAGCGGCCGATGGCCTCGCGCACCTTGCCCACCAGGAAGTCGGTCCCCATGCCCGTGCCGCCGTAGTTGGCCAGGGTCTCCAGGATGGTCGTGATGTCCCGGACCGGGATGCGCTCGTGCAGCAGCGCGCGCAGCACGTTGTGCAGGCTGTTGACCGACACCTTGTCCGGCACCAGGTCCTCGATCAGCGAGGGCGCGAACTCGCGCACGGTCTCGCACATGTCCTTGACGTCCTGGCGCGAGAGCAGCTCGTCGGCGTGGGCCCGGATGATCTCCGACAGGTGGGTCGCCAGCACGGCCGCGCTCTCGACCACGGTGTAGCCCTCGCGCTCGGCGGCCGCCTTGCGGTCCTTGCCGATCCACTTGGCCGGCAGGTTGAAGGCCGGCTCGACCGTGGGCGAACCGTCGATCTCGCCCGCGTCCGGACGCGTGCTCATGGCCAGCAGCAGGTCGGGCTGCAGCTCGGCGCGGGCGATCTCCACGCCCTTCAGGCGCACCAGGTAGCGGTTGGCCGGCAGCTGCAGGTTGTCGCGCACCCGGATCGGGTGGATGAACATGCCCAGCTCGGCGCCCACCTGGCGGCGGATGTTCCCGATGCGGTGCAGCAGGTCGCCGCCGCGCTTCTCGTCCACCAGCGGGATCAGGCCGTAGCCGATCTCGAGCTCGAGCTTGTCCAGCACGAACAGGTCCTCGCCCCGCGGGCCCTCGGGCTCGGCCTTGGCGGCGGCCTCGGCTTCGCTGGCGGCCTCGCGGGCGCGGGCCTCGTCGTCGTCGTACTGCTCGACCCGCTTGCCCATGAAGGTGCCGGCGGCGGCGGTGCCGATGGCGAAGAACAGGAACGGACCGGTGGGCAGGCCCGGGATGATCGCCAGCACGGCCATGGCGCCCGAGGCCAGGTACAGGGCCTTGCGCTGCCGGAAGATCTGCAGGGTGATGGTCTGGCCCAGGTTCAGGTCGCCGGTGGTGCGCGTGACCACCAGGCCGGCGCTGGTCGAGACCAGCAGGGCCGGGATCTGGCTGACCAGGCCGTCGCCCACGGTCAGGATCGTGAAGCGGCCCAGGGCCTCGCCGGCGGGCATCTTCATCTGCAGCATGCCGATGACGAAGCCCGCGGCGATGTTCACCACGGTGATGATGATGCCGGCGACGGCGTCGCCCTTGACGAACTTGCTGGCGCCGTCCATGGCGCCGTAGAACTCCGCTTCGCGGGCGATGTCGTCGCGGCGCTTGCGGGCGGTGGCCTCGTTGATCAGGCCGGCGTTCAGGTCGGCGTCGATGGCCATCTGCTTGCCGGGCATGGCGTCCAGGGTGAACCGTGCCGCCACCTCGGCGATGCGGCCCGAACCCTTGGTGATCACCATGAAGTTGATGACCACCAGGATGATGAACACGATCACGCCGATGACGTAGTTGCCGCCGACGACGAAGTCGCCGAAGCTCTGGATGACCTTGCCCGCCTCTCCCGTCGAGAGGATCAGGCGCGTCGAGGCCACGTTCAGCGACAGCCTCAGCAGGGTCAGGATCAGCAGCAGCGACGGGAAGCTGTTGAAGTGCAGGGGCTCCTTCAGGTACAGCGACACCAGCAGCACGGTCACGCTGAAGGCGATGCTGAAGGTCAGCATCAGGTCCAGCAGCACCGGCGGGATGGGCACGACCATCAGGCCGAGGATCAGCAGCACGGCCGCGGCGCTCAGCACGTTGCTGTTCGCCAGGATCATGTCGCGGTCGATCACCTGCTGCTCGGACAAGGCGGCTCCCTATCAGGCCTTCTTCAGGCGGTAGACGTAGGCCAGGACCTCGGCGACGGCCTGGAAGAGGCTCTCGGGGATGGTCTTCCCCACCTCGACCTGGCGGTACAGGGCCCGGGCCACGGGCTTGTTCTCGATGATGGGCACCCGGTGCTCGCGGGCGACCTTCCGGATGATGGCGGCCAGGTGGTCGGCGCCCTTGGCCACCACCACGGGCGCGGCCGAGCCGGGCACGTAGCGCACGGCGACGGCGAAGTGGGTCGGGTTCGTGATGACGACGTCGGCGGTCGGGATGGCGGCGATCATGCGCTTGCGGATCATCTCGAACTGCATGCCGCGGATCCTGGCCTTGATCTGCGGATCGCCCTCGGTCTCCTTGCCCTCCTGCTTGACCTCGTACTTGCTCATCTTGAGGTTCTCTTCGTACTGGTGCTTCTGCCAGGCCCAGTCCACCACCGCCAGCACCAGCATGAAGGCCAGCAGCCGGGCCACCAGCACCGTGAAGCTGGCCTTGCCCAGCGACACGACCTCGGTCAGCGACAGCACCGAGGTGCCCACGAGGTGGCCCAGGAACCCCTTGATGGTCCACCAGGCCAGCGCCGAGATCA
>DAOPJF010000432.1:0-2804 GCA_035399525.1 Candidatus Krumholzibacteriia bacterium
CTGTACGCGCGCCTGCTGGGCGGGCCCGCGCCCGACGGCTGCACCGCCGTCGACGTGGCGGCCTGGCTGCGCGACCAGCAGGGACCGGTCACCAGCGGCGTGCTCTGGCGCCTGGTGCTGCGGGTCGGCCGCGAGGAGGCCGCTGCGCTGGGCGAACTGCTCGCGGTGGCCCGCGAGCGCAAGCAGGGACTGCTCATCAACCCCCACATGGAGGCCTGGCGGACCGTGGTCCGCTGAGGTCCGGCGAAGGGCGTGGCGATGACCGACGAGCGACACTGGCGGGAGGAATGCGGCGTGGTGGGCATCGCCGGCGTCGAGGGCGTCGCCGAGCTGGCCAGCCTGGCCCTGCACGCGCTGCAGCACCGCGGCCAGGAGAGCGCGGGCATCACCGTGGCCGACGGCCACCGCCTGCTGACCCACAAACGCATGGGCCTGGTTGCCGACGTGTTCGACGAGTCGACCACGCGCACCCTGACCGGCGACTACGCCATCGGCCACGTGCGCTACAGCACGTCGGGCTCGAGCAACATCCTCAACGCCCAGCCCCTGCAGGTGGCCAGCCACCGCGGCACGCTCAGCCTGGCCCACAACGGCAACCTGGTCAATGCGCCCGAGCTGCGCCGCGAGATGGAGCTCGAGGGCTCGATCTTCGCCACCACCAGCGACAGCGAGGTGATCCTGCACCTCCTGGCCCGCAGCAAGGCGGCGTCGGTGGAGGAGGCCCTGCACGAGGTCCTGCCCCGCGTCAAGGGGGCCTACTCGCTGGTGGTGATGACCCGCGACCAGCTGTTCGCCGTGCGCGATCCCTACGGCTTCCGGCCCCTGTGCCTGGGCCGCTACAAGGACCGCTACGTGGTGGCGAGCGAGAGCTGCGCCTTCGACATCATCGGCGCCGAGTACCTGCGCGACGTCGATCCCGGCGAGCTGCTGGTGCTGGGCGCGGGCGATCTGACCAGCCGCTTCCTGGCCGTGGACGCGCCCGAGAAGCGTTGCGTCTTCGAGCACGTCTACTTCTCGCGGCCCGACAGCCGCGTGTTCGGCCAGAGCGTCGAGGCGGTGCGGCGCACCAGCGGCATGATCCTCGGGCGCGAGGCGCCGGCCGATGCCGACCTGGTGTGCGCCGTGCCCGACTCGAGCAACACCGCGGCGCTGGGCTACGCGCAGGCCACGGGCATCCCCTTCGAGCTGGCCCTGATCCGCAACCACTACGTGGGGCGGACCTTCATCTCGCCGGCGCAGAAGGTGCGGGACATGTCCGTCCGCATTAAATTCAACCCGGTGGCGCACGTGCTGGCCGGCAAGCGCGTGGTGGTCGTGGACGACTCGATCGTGCGCGGCACGACCATGCGCAAGCTGGTCAAGCTGATCCGGCAGGCGGGGGCCCGCGAGGTCCACCTGCGGATCGCCTCGCCCCCGGTGACGAACCCGTGCTTCTACGGCATCGACACGCCGGTGCGGGCCGAGCTGATCGCCTCCTCGCACACGGTGGACGAGATCGCCACCTACCTGCGGGTCGACTCGCTGGCGTACCTGTCGCTGGCGGGGCTGAAGGAGGCCTCCGGCGAGGGCGCCCTCTACTGCGACGCGTGCTTCACGGGCGCCTATCCCGTGTCGTTCGCGGCCGAGAACGGCAAGGACGTGTTCGATCAGCACGCCGCCGGTGCCGACATCCTGGTCAAGCCCCTGCCGCCCGGCGGCGAGGGGGCGTGAGGACACGATTGCGTTGATCCGCCTCGACAACCGTCCCGCCGACGGCGGGCCTTCCGGCTCCTTCGACGATCCGGCCCACCTGGGCCGCGTGCTGGCGCGCCGCGTGCTGCCGGTGGTCTCGGCGCCTGCGCGCTACGTCGGCGGCGAGTTGGGTGCCGACCCGGACGGCTGGGCTCCGGACAAGGCGAACATCCTGCTGACCTTCCCCGACGCCTACGAGGTGGGCATGTCCCACCAGGGGCTGCGCATCCTGCACACGCTGCTGCAGCGGCACGGGCGGGCGTCCTGCGACATCGCGTTCGCGCCGTGGCCCGACATGGAGCGGGCGATGCGCGCCGAGGGCCTGCCGCTGTACGGCCTGAACACGCGCCGCAGCGCGCGCCAGTTCGATCTCGTGGGCTTCTCGCTGGGCTACGAGCTGGCCTACACCAACATGCTGACGATGATCGACCTGGCGGGAGCGCCGCTGCTGGCGAAGGACCGCGGCGAGGGCGACCCGATCTTCGTGGCGGGCGGCTCGTGCGCCATGAACCCGGCGGTCATCGGGCCCTTCCTGGACCTGGTGCTGCTGGGGGACGGCGAGGAGGCGGTGCTCGACTTCGCCACCATCATCGCCGACGCCAAGCGCGAGCGGCTGCCGCGGGCCGAGCTGCTGGCCCGCCTGCGGGGCGTCGAGGGCGCCTGGCACGAGAACGCCGCCGGCCCCGTGCGCGCCCGCGTGCTGCAGGACCTGAACGCCTACCCGCCGCCCGGCCGCCTGGTGCCGGTCATCGAGCCGGTGCACGACCGCCTGGCCCTGGAGGTCATGCGGGGCTGCGTGCGCGGCTGCCGCTTCTGCCAGGCCGGCATGATCACGCGACCGGTGCGCGAGCGCGATCCCGGGCAGCTGGTCGAGGCCGCCGTGCGCGGCATGAGCGAGGCGGGCTACGACGAGATCTCGCTGCTGAGCCTGTCGACGGGCGACTACTCGGGGCTCGGGTCCGCGGTGGCGGGCATCCAGGACTCGTTCACCCGCGCCCACACCAACGTGGTGCTGCCCAGCCTGCGCCTGGACTCGGTGGACGACGACCTGTACGACCGCATCGGCCGCGAGA
>DAOPJF010000433.1:0-2787 GCA_035399525.1 Candidatus Krumholzibacteriia bacterium
CCGGTCGGTGATCACGTAGCAGGGGCCGGCGACGACGCGCAGCGTGAAGTGCCCGGCATACGGCGCGTGCAGTGCGAAGGGACCGCCGGACGCCAGGAAACCGTAGGCCACCGGGCGGTTCGCCGCGTCCCGGACCGGTTCGCCGGCCTCGTCCAGCAACGCGATCGTGCCCTGGTGGCCGGGGCCCGAGGCGAACGTCACCTCGCCCGAGAGCAGGGGCAGGGGCTCGAGCAGGATGGAGACGCCGTCGACGTCGACGTGGGCCGTCACATCCAACGTGGCCTCGGCGGGGAAGTGGTCGGTGGCCGAGGCGCGCACGGTGTAGCGGCCGCTCCGCTGCACCCACATCACGAAGTCGGGCGCCGCGACGGTGAACGTCCGCGTCATGATGGTCGCGCCGTCCTGGTCCAGGATCGCGACGCTGCCGGGGGCGCCGGTGCCGCGGGTGAAGCCCACGGTGCCGCGCACGGCCGTGGCCTTGTCCAGCGTCAGGGCCTGGCCGGTGACGGCCTCGCCCGCGGCAACGTCCACGCCGAAGCTGCCGTCGACCCAGCCCTCGGCCGACGCCGTGATGGTGTAGCGCCCCGCGGTGAGCCGCGGCAGGGTCAGGGTGCGCGCGCCGGCCGCGCCGGTGACCGTCGCCACGGGGGCGCCCAGGTCGCCGCCCGCGAAGTCGTCCAGGTAGGCGGCCGCCGTGACCACGGCGGTGCCGTTGTCCTCGGGCAGGGTGACGGTGAACGCCACCGAGCCGCTGGCGGGATCGGGCTGGCCGTCGCCGTCCTGGTCGATGACCGAGGCGTGCAGGTGCTCGAGCACGATGCTGCCGGTGGCGGCATCGACGGTCGTGTTGTTGGGGGCGAGGTCGGGCGGGGTGGTGTCGGCCTTGTTGACCACGGCGGCGGCCTTGATGACCGCGTGGCTCGGCAGGCCGTCGGGATAGAGCACCGACCAGGGCAGGGCGAACTCGGCGTTGAACCAGAAGGGCAGCGACGCCTTCTCCTGGGCCGCGCCCGTGTTGAAGCCCTGGGCCCGCGTGACCTGCGCCGTGATGTCCGTGGTGGTGCCGTCGGCGGCCACCAGCCGCACCTCGGGCGCGGGGCCCGGCACGTTCAGGGCGCTGTCGTCCGGGTTGCGCGCCAGCACCAGGTCGATGTGGCCGCCGCCGGGCATCAGCAGCGGGCCGGCGCCGAAGTCCAGCAGCGAGGCATCGTCCGGACCCTCGCCCAGCCCCAGGTCCAGGTACACGGCCAGGGCCTCGGTGGCGCCCCAGTCCTGGTAGCTGACCGCCAGGTACAGGTTGGTCTCGTCCCAGGTGCACCACAGCCGGCGCAGGTTGGCCGTGCGGGTGGCGGTGTTGTCGTCCGCGACGTCGTTGACCACCAGGTCGGCCGGGTCCCAGTCGGTGGCCGCGTTCTGGGTGATCGTGCCGTTGATGACCGGGGTGTGGAAGGGCACGGCGCGGGCGGTCTGGACCAGGGCCGGAACGAAGGCCGGGACCAGGACCGACACCGCGAGCGCGGCGCACGCGAACAGGCCGGCCCGGGGGCCGCGCGGATGGGAAGGCTTTGTCATTTCGGGTACCGTCTGTCCGATGCTGAAGCAGCGTCCCCGGGTCGGGGCAAGCGAGCTGGGGCATCCTACCCGATCGGCGCTTGTGAAGCAATCCCCCAACGTGTAACCTCGTGCCATGGCAACGCCTGCACGACATGCCGCTACCCTGCTGCTGATCGCCTGCGCCGCCCTCGCCTGGGGCGCCGCCGGCGGTTGCGGCCGCGTCGACCGCAGCCGCAGCATCATCGTGTGGGAGCAGATGGATCCGCAGGAACAGCTGCTGTTCGACGAGCACGTGGCCGAGTTCCAGCGCCGCCACCCCGAGTATGCCGGGTTCACCATCGAGCGCGTGCACTACCGCGTCGAGGACCTGCCCACCCAGTTCCAGACCGCGGCCCTGGCCTACGGCGGCCCCAACCTCGTGTACGGCCCGGCCGACAAGATCGGCCCCTTCCAGATCATGGGCCTGCTGATGCCCATCGAGGAGATCTGCCCCGACGAGCTCGCGCGCTTCGACCCGGCCGCCCTGCCCGTGCTGGCGGGACAGACCTGGGGCCTGCCCGACTACGTGGGCAACCACCTGACCCTGGTGGCGAACAAGGCCCTGGTCGACTCGGTGGCCGGCGACACCGACACCTGGGTGCGCCAGCTCGAGGCCGCCACCCTGGACAAGGACGGCGACGGCCGCACCGACCAGTACGGCCTGGTCTTCAACCTGCTCGAGCCCTTCTGGCTGGTGCCCTGGCTGGGCGGCTACGGCGGCTGGGTCATGGACGACCAGGCCCAGCCCACCCTCGACACGCCGGCCATGGTGGGGGCGCTGGGCTTCCTGGCCGACCTGAAGGCCCGCAAGGTGGTGCCGCGGGAGTGCGACTACCCGCTGGCCGACACCATCTTCATGGAGGGGCGCGCGGCCTACATCATCAACGGGCCCTGGTCGTGGGAGGGCTACCGCAAGGCGGGCATCGACATCGCGCTGGCGCCCATCCCCATGGTCGCGTCCACCGGCCTCTGGCCCACGCCCATGACCAGCGCCAAGTGCTACTCGGTCAACCGCTACCTCGACCCGCGGGCCAAGGAGTGCACGGCCGCGCTGCTGGCCTGGCTCACCTCGTACGAGGTGCAGTGCGAGCTGGCCCGCCGCCTGAGCGTGCTGCCCAGCGACCTCGAGGCGCGCAGGCTGCCCGAGCTGACCACCGACCCGGTCATGCTCGCGAGCACCGACCAGATCGCCAA
>DAOPJF010000434.1:0-2784 GCA_035399525.1 Candidatus Krumholzibacteriia bacterium
AAAATAGTCTGCTTGACTAAGCAATTTCGCTTTGCGCGTGTCCATTGGGCCTCGGCTTCCGAAGCCGAGGCCTAAATGTTCGATTCGCGAACCCGTGGAGTCCCGCCCAGGCTGTTCGAGCGGATGAACACCGCCGTGAACGTCGTGTCCGCGTCCTCGGCCGGGTTGCCGTGCACGCCCTGGCGCTCGAGCGCGAACCCGGGGTGGGCGGCCAGGAAGGCATCGACGACCTCCTCGTTCTCGGCGGCGAACCACGAGCAGGTGGCGTACACCAGGCGGCCGCCGGGGCGCACGGCGCCGGCGCACAGGGAGAGCAGGCTGCCCTGCACCGCGGCCAGGTCGTCCAGCTGGTCGACGGCGAAGCGCAGGCGGCCGTCGGGGTGCCGGCGCCAGGTGCCGCTGCCCGAGCAGGGCGCGTCCACCAGCACGCGGTCGAAACCGCCGCGGCCGTCGACCTCGGGGCCGAACGCGGGGATGCCGTCGCCGTCCCACAGCGAGGCGCGCAGGTTGGCCCAGCCGGCGCGGCGGGCGCGGCGGCGCAGGTCCTTCAGCTTGTTCTCGTAGAGGTCGGTGGCGTGCACGGCGCCGGTGCCGCCCAGCGCGGCCGCCAGCTGCAGGCTCTTGCCGCCGGCGCCGGCGCAGGCGTCCCACACCACCTGGCCGGGGGCGGCGCCCACGGCGTGGCCGATGCGCTGGCTGGCCAGGTCCTGCACGTCGATGCGGCCGTCGCGGTAGCAGGGCAGCTCGAACACGCCGCGGGGGCCGGACACCGCCAGGGCGCCGTCGATCTCGTCGGCCACCAGGAAGCCCTGGCCCTCCAGCTCGGCGCGCACGGCGCGCAGGCCGGCCGGGTCGGCCAGGCGCAGCCACACCGGCGGGCGCGCGGCGTGGCGGTCGAGGAAGGCCAGCACGTCGGCCTCCTGCCAGCCGCTGCGCCGGGCGCGGTCGGCCGCCAGCGCCTCGAGGCCGGGGGGCAGGCCGGCCCACAGCGCGCGCACGGCGGGCACCGTCGAGGCGGCGGCCCAGGCCTTGAGGGCCTTCCAGACGGCGGGCGCCTCGGGCGACGGCGGCGCGATGGGCGGCAGGTCGGCGCCCTCCTCGCGCTTGCGCATGAAGGTCCAGAAGAACACCACCGGCACGGCCAGGCGGCGCAGGCGGCGCCACAGCTCGGGGCCGGTGCGGGCCAGCCAGGCGTCGGCCAGGCGGTCGGGGTCGGTCCCGGGCTCGGCCTGGCGCAGCTCCTCGGCGAACAGGACCAGCGGCGCGAAGCGCACCCCGTCGGTCAGCAGGTCGCCCAGCAGCAGGCGCTCGGCGCGGTACAGGCCGTCCAGGCGGCCCAGCTCGTGGGCCAGCCAGCGGTCGATGGCCGGCGGTTCGCGGTCGGCCACCAGGTCGGTCCACAGGCGGACCAGCTCGCGCTGCAGGCGCGCGTCGCGCCCGCCGCCGGCCGGTCCGTCGGCGGGGCCGCGGCCGCGGCTGCCCGAGTCCCTGCGCTTGGTCATGGTGCCCCTTCCCGGGAGCGGCCGACCTTGACGGCGGCCGCGGCTCCGGCTTTAGTGTGCCCTACGCACCCGTGCGGCGAAAACCCTTTTCCGACAGGCTGTTCTCGTCATGTCCGCCCCGACCATGCCCCAGGCCGTCCCGCTGTTCTCGCGCCCCCGGTACTGGGCCGAGCGCTTCGGCACGGCGCCCGAGCTGCCCATGACCCGGGCCGAGATGGACCAGCTCGGCTGGGAGGCCTGCGACGTCATCGTCGTGACGGGCGACGCCTACATCGACCATCCGTCGTTCGGCATGGCGGTGATCGGCCGCGTGCTCGAGGCCGCGGGCTTCCGCGTGGGCATCATCAGCCAGCCCGACTGGCAGAGCGCCGACCCGTTCCGCGCCCTCGGACGCCCCAATCTCTTCTTCGGGATCACCGCGGGCAACCTCGATTCCATGGTCAACCGCTACACCGCCGAGCGCCGGCTGCGCCACGACGACGCCTACACGCCGAACGCCGAGGGCAACCGCCGGCCCGACCGCGCGGTGCTGGTCTACGCCCAGCGCTGCCGCGAGGCCTTCAAGGACGTGCCCATCATCGTCGGCGGCATCGAGGCCAGCCTGCGGCGCATCGCCCACTACGACTACTGGTCGGACAAGGTGCGGCGCAGCGTGCTGCCCGACGCCAAGGCCGACCTGCTGGTGTACGGCAACGCCGAGCGGCAGATCCTGGAGATCGCCCAGCGCCTGGGCGCGGGCGAGGACATCGCGCAGCTGACGGACATCCGCGGCACCGCCTTCATGCGCAAGACGGTGCCCGACGGGTTCGTCGAGCTCGACTCGACCGAGCTCGACACGCCGGGCCTGCTGGTGGACCATGCCGACCCCTACGCCTGGGTGATGCCGGGCAAGGGCTGCGCCACGCCGCCGGCCGCGGCCGAGCCGGTGCCGCTGGAGAAGGCGCCGAAGGACCTGCGCGTGCGCTGGGCCGACCGCGACCGCACGGTGGTGCGCCTGCCGTCGTACGAGCAGGTGAAGGACGACCCGGTGCTGTACGCCCACGCCTCGCGGGTCATGCACGCCGAGACCAACCCGGGCAACGCCCGCGCGCTGGTGCAGCGCCACGGCGACCGCGAGGTGTGGCTGAACCCGCCGCCGGTGCCGCTGTCCACGCCCGAGATGGACGCCGTCTTCGGCCTGCCCTACACGCGGGTGCCGCACTCGTCCTACGGCAAGGCGAAGATCCCGGCCTACGACATGATCAAGACCTCGGTCAACATCATGCGCGGCTGCTTCGGCGGC
>DAOPJF010000435.1:0-2783 GCA_035399525.1 Candidatus Krumholzibacteriia bacterium
GCTCGGCCGAGAACCGCTTGTCGCGGCTGTCGTAGGCGACCACCGCGCCCAGGCCCGACGAGATGCCGCCCTCGGCTCCCGGCACCGTGCCGGCGGCCAGCTGGCCCTGCTGTTCCAGGTCGCCCGGCTCGTACTTCATCAGCACGTACGACGGTCCCGCCCGCCACGCGCCGCCCAGCGACTTCTGGGCGCCCAGCTGGATGTCGAGGATGCGCGGGGTGAAGTCCTCCTCGGCCGAGGCCGGCGCCTCGGGGCCGATGCCCCAGAACTTGTCGGGATAATCCTTGAACCCGAAGTACGGGTCGACCAGCCACTGGCCGTCGCGCGTCGTGAACTCGGGGTCCAGGGCCACGATCAGCTGGCTGCGCGTGGTGTAGGTCACCGCCGCCAGCACCGAGCCGGGCTGCTGGTCGGGGCCCAGTTCGCGCAGGCGCCAGCTCAGCGAGGCGCCGCCGCCGAACGCCAGGTGCGTCTCGGGGGTGTAGTAGGCGTAGGGATAGGCCTTCAGCGACGTTCCGCCGATGAAATCGATGGTCGCGCGCTCGGGATCCATGGGCGGCTTGACCGCGGTGTCGTGGGGCTGGGGCGCGACCTGGCCTGCGGCCGGCATCGCCGCCAGGCAAGCGGCCGTGGCGGTCAGCAGGCCGCACAACAGGGTCGGGAACCGGGAGCGGCGCCGGGGCAGGGTGTTCATGGCCGGGACGATACCCCGGCCGAGGCCCCCTTGCCAAGCCCCGGCACGGGCCTTGCAGAATTCCCGCTGATCCCGGGTCCGGCAGGCCCCGGGCGACCGGTTTTCGGCCGCACCGCGGCCCGAAAGGCAGGATTCCATGCTCTCGCGCGTCCCCGCGGGCCGCCCCGACGCGTCCGTCGTCATCCCGACCTGCACGCGGCTCGAGCTGCTGCAGGCCTGCGTGGCGGCGCTCGAGGCCGAGCCCGTGGCGCCGTCGTTCGAGATCGTGGTGGTGGACAACGGCTCGACCGACGGCACCGTGCCCTGGCTGCGCGAGGCCGAGGCCGCCGGCCGCCTGCGCGCGCTGCTGAACCCGCGGAACCTGGGTTTCGCGGCCGCCTGCAACCAGGGGGCCGAGGCGGCGCGGGGCCGCTGCGTGGTCTTCCTGAACAACGACACCGAGGCCACCGCGGGCTGGCTCGATCCCCTGGTCGACACCCTCGACCTCGATCCGCGCGTGGGGGCCGTGGGCGCGCGCCTGCTGTATCCCGACGGCACCATCCAGCACGGCGGCGTCGTGCTGGTCGAGAACCGGCGGCCCGAGGGCACGACCCTCGAGGGCCTGCACGTGGGGGCGGGCAAGCCTGCCGACGATCCCGCCTGCAGCCGGCCGCAGCGCCTGCCCGCGGTCACCGCGGCGGTCATGGCCGTGCGGCGCGACGAATTCCTGGCGGTCGGCGGCTTCGACACCGCGTACTGGAACGGCAACGAGGATGTCGACTTCTGCCTGCGCCTGGGCGCGCGGGGCCAGCTGGTGGTCTACCGGCCCGAGTGCGTGGTCGTCCACCACGAGTCGCAGAGCGGGCCCCAGCGCTGGAGCAGGGTGGGCGACAACGTGCGCCTGCTGGGCGAGCGGTGGCTGGGCAAGGTCCGGCCCGATCTCGTGCGCGCCTCCGACGGCACCGTTGCGCCCGGCGACTCGGGCCGCCTGGGCACCTACGCCACGCCGACGGTGCGCCTGCCCGCGCCCGCGCGCGGCGCGGGCTCGGTGACGGTCGTGGTGCTGACCTGGAACGCGCTCGAGTTCACGAAGCTGTGCGCCGAGTCGCTGCTGCGGCACACCGATCCGCGCCACGAGCTGATGTTCGTGGACAACGGGTCGCGCGAGGACACGCTGGCCTACCTCGATGGGCTGGCTGCCGCGCATCCGGACCGCGTCACCGTCATCCGCAACGGGCGCAACCTGGGCTTCGCCGCGGGCAACAACGTGGGCATCGCCCACGCCCAGGGCGAGCACGTGTGCCTGCTCAACAGCGACACCGTGGTGACCCCGGGCTGGCTCGATCGCCTGCTCGCGCGCCTGGACGACCCGCGGGTGGGCCTGGTGGGCCCGGTCACCAACAGCATCACCGGCGCCCAGCGCCTGCCGGCCGTGGCCTACGACCAGGACGGCCTCGACGGGCTCGAGGCCTTCGCCGCCCGCCACGCCCGCGCCGATGCGGGCCGCACCGACCCGGCGCTCTGGCTGGTGGGCTTCTGCCTGCTGGTCCGGCGCGAGGCCCTGGCCTGCCTCGGCGGCCTGGACGAGCGCTTCGGCCAGGGCAACTTCGAGGACACCGACTACGGCCTGCGCGCATTCCTGGCGGGCTGGCGCGCCGTGGTGGCGCGCGACGCGTTCATCCACCACTTCGGCAGCCGCAGCTTCGTCGACGGCAAGGTCGACTACTCGGCGGCCATGAACCAGCGGTGGGAGATCTTCCGCAGCAAGTGGCATCTCGACGCCGACGCGCGCGAGACCGGCCGCTTCGACTTCGAGGCCATGTTGGCCGGGGGCTTCACGCCGGTCCTGCACACCGAGCCGTTGCCCCCGGGCGGCGGCGTCGCGTGTCCGCCCCCGGCCCGCTGGCTGGTCGAGGCCGCCGTCGGCCGCGGCGAGCAGCTGTTCGCCGCCGGCCGCGTCGTCGAGAGCATCGCGACCCTCCGCGCGGTGCTGGCCATCGATCCGTCCCATGCCCGTGCAGCCGGCGATCTCGCAGTCGTCCTGTGGCAGGCCGACCCCGCCGCCGGCGCCGCCGAGGCCGTCACGCTGCTGGAGGGCGTGCTCGACCGC
>DAOPJF010000436.1:0-2779 GCA_035399525.1 Candidatus Krumholzibacteriia bacterium
GCCTCGACCTACGAGGTGCGGCTGCCTGCGGACTACGACCTGGTGTGGGGGTCCGCGGGCGGGGACTTCTCGCGCGACCGCCTGGTGTATTCCCGGCGGCCCGACGGCAAGAGCACGATCCACCGCTGGTCTCTCGATGCCGACGCCGAAGGCATCGTTCCCGAGTGCCGCGAGAACTATGCCGTCTGTGCGGTGGTGCCGCACGTGGCGACGGCGGGCTCCGACAGCGGGGCCGGCATGGCCACCGGCCGCACGTGGGCCGAGGTCGGCGCCGCGTATCTTGAGCGCATCCAGGACGTTTTCTCGGCGGACCAGGCGGTTCACGATGCGGTCACGGCGGCGATCGGCGATGCTGCGACACCCATGGAGAAGATCGACCGCATCTACAAGTTCGTGCAGAGCCGCTGCCGCTACCTCGGTCTCTTCGAGGGCGCCGGCGGCCTGGTGCCGATCGCCGCCGACAAGGTGCTGGCGTCGGGCTTCGACGACTGCAAGGGGCTGGGCACGCTGCTGATCGCCATGCTGCGCGACGCGGGCTTCACGGCCCACCCGGTGCTGCTGCGCACCCGCACTGCAGGGCAGATCGTGGCCGACGTGCCGAACATGGCGCAGTTCAACCACTACATCGCCTGGGTGGACACGGGCGGCGGCGGCATGTTCCTCGACGGCGTGGTGGATGGCTATCCGGCCGGGCTAGTGCCGGCCATGGACGGGGTGGAGGCGGCGCTGCTGCTCAAGCCGGATGCCGTGGGTGTCGTGCCGATTCCTCCCGTCGCCTGGGCGCCGGGTACGGCGGCCTACCGGGTCGCGGGCCGGATCAGCGACGCCGGCGGCCTGGACGTGACCTGCGCGCTCGAACTGGACGGCAATCTCGGCGCCCAGTGGCGCGGGGCCCTGGCCGGAGCCACGCCGCAGGAGCGGGACCGCTACCTGAATTGGGCACTGCTGCCCAAGGGGTTCGCAGTCGACATGGGAGTCCCGAGCATTGCCGGCCTTGGCCAATGGCGTGAACCGCTGGTCCTGGACGCGGACGCCAAGGCTCGCGGCCCCCTGCCCGGCGACGGCCGCTCCGTCTTCCTGCCGCGGCAGCTGACCGGCGCGGCACTCGATATGAAGATCGTGCCGCACTGCGGTCCTGCCGAGGACATGCGGCGCTTCCCCTCGCGCGCCGAGCACTGGGAGATCGAGCTGCCGCCGGGTCTCGACCTGGTCGCCCCCGACCCGATCGACGTCCACGAGGACGGCGTGAGCTGGCAGTGCAGCGCACGTCAGGAAGGTGCGCGCCTCGTCCTCGACCGCACCGTGGCGTTCACCGGGGACTCGATGGACGGCGATGCGCTGGAGGCGGCCCGCCGGAGCCTTGCCGCGGCCCAGAAGCTGGACAGCGGCTATTTCGAGCTGCGCCGCCGCTAGCCCTTGGCCTTGTGCCACGCCTCGAGCGCGACCGCCTCGCGCTCGGGGCTCAGCCCGCAGCGCGCCGTCACCTTGGCGCGCCGTTCGTCGTCCAGGCCGTCGTACCAGGTCAGCGTGTCGCGCACCGTGTCCGTCAGCGGGCGGAACGTCAGGCCCGCCGAGACGGCGCGGCCGATGCCGCGGCTGCCGAAGCCGGCGTACTCGCCCTCGGCGGGGATCCAGCAGGGCATGTCCATCCAGGCGCCGATGCCCTGCTCCTCGAGGAACGCGGTGTCGGCCCAGGTGAAGGTCGCGTCCGAGCCGGTCGCGGCCCGGCAGCCCTCGACCAGGCCGCGCATGGTCAGCGGATGGTCGGGGTGCGGTCCGGTGACGTTGAACGTGCCGAAGGTCCTCTTCTCCATGCACAGCGTCTCGAAGGCCGTCAGGTCGCGGCCGTCGATGATCTGCACCGGGTCGTCGCCCGTGCCCGGCGCCAGCACCTCGCCGCCCCGGCGCGCGCGCACGGGCCAGTACACGCCGCGGTTGCTCATGTCGCGGGGGCCGACGATCAGGCCCGGACGGATGATGGTGTGGCTGTGGGGGTAGATGCGCCGCACGCGGTTCTCGCACTCGGCCTTGAAGGGGCCGAACAGCGCGTCGGTGTACTCGAGCTCGTCGGCATTGGGCGCCTCGCCCACGGGCGTGTCCTCGTCGCCGCCCGGCTGCGAGAAGTCGGCGTACACCGAGATCGACGAGACGAACATGTAGTGGTCGACGCTGCCCTTGAGCAGCGTCGCCGTGGTCTCGACCATCTTCGGGATCTGCGGCCAGATGTCGATGCACACGTCCCAGCGGCGGCCTGCCGCGACGGCCTCCTGCAGGGCCTTCAGGCCGTCGGCCGCGTCCAGGGCGCGGTCGCCGACCAGGCACTCGACGTCCGGGAACAGCTGCTCCGAGCGGTTGCCGCGGTTGAACAGGGTCACGGCGTGGCCGCGGTCCAGCAGGTCGCGCACCAGGTGGGGCCCGGTCTGGCCCGTGCCGCCCAGGATGAGCACCTTCAGCGGATCGGCGGCCCGCGCGCCCAGGGGGCCGAAACCGGG
This sequence comes from Candidatus Krumholzibacteriia bacterium, assembly GCA_035399525.1. Taxonomy (GTDB): domain Bacteria; phylum Krumholzibacteriota; class Krumholzibacteriia; order LZORAL124-64-63; family LZORAL124-64-63; genus JACZKN01. The sequence goes on from DAOPJF010000436.1 coordinate 2,493, forward strand.
CAGGGGCACGCCCCCCAGGCCCAGGGCGGCTCCGGTCAGGGCGGCGGTCTTCAGGAAGTCGCGGCGGGTCGCGGTCATGGTCGGCTCCCGGTTCGGGGACAGGGGCGCGCACGCGGCGCGTGGACCGCAGGCATACGGCGGGCGGGGAAGCCGGGTTGCGGTCCTACTCGATCAGCTGCAGGATCTCGAGGGCGTGCTTGACCTCGGAACGGATCTCGGGCTCGAAGCGCGCGCAGCGCACCGCGTCCAGGCCCAGCAGGTCCAGGGCGGCCTGGCTGCGCGAGGAC
>DAOPJF010000437.1:0-2769 GCA_035399525.1 Candidatus Krumholzibacteriia bacterium
GCCTTCGATCAGGCCGGGGATGTCGGCCAGGGTGCAGCTCTGGAAGTCGCCCAGGTCGACGATGCCCAGGTTCGGCACCAGCGTCGTGAAGGGATAGTCGGCCACCTTGGGGCGCGCGGCGGTGATGACCGACAGCAGCGTGCTCTTGCCGGCGTTGGGCTCGCCCACCAGGCCGATGTCGGCGATGAGCTTCAGCTCCAGCCGCACCTTGCGCGTCTGGCCGGGCAGGCCGGGCTGGGCGTGCATGGGCGTCTGGTTGCGGGGATTGCGGAACTCCCAGTTGCCCTTGCCTCCCTTGCCGCCGGCGGCGATCAGCAGGCGCTGGCCGGCCTCGGTCAGGTCGCCGATGGGCTCGTCGGTCTCCTCGTCGATCAGCAGCGTGCCGCAGGGCACGCGGATGAGCACGTCCTCGCCGTCGGCGCCCGTGCGCCGGTTGCCGCCGCCCTTGCGGCCGTGGCCGGCGGCGTACTCGCGGCGGTAGCGGAAGTCCAGCAGCGTGCCCATGTCCGGGTCGGCCTCGAACCAGACCGAGCCGCCCTTGCCGCCGTTGCCGCCGTCCGGGCCGCCGCGGGGCACGTACTTCTCGCGGCGCACCGACACGGCGCCCTCGCCGCCGTCGCCCGAGCTGATGGTGATGCTTGCGATGTCCAGGAACACGGTTCGCTCCTCAGCCGTCGCCGAAGGTGCGGCCCCTGAGGGCGGCCGCCACCGGCGCCGGAACCAGCTTCTCCAGGGGACCGCCGTGCCGGATCACGTCGCGGACCAGGGTGCTCGACACCGCCGCCATGGCGGGCCGGGCCAGGAAGTACACGTACTCGACGCCGTCCGCCAGCAGCGCGTTCACGCCGGCGAGGGTCCACTCGTGCTCGTAGTCGCCGGCGGTGCGGATGCCCCGGACCACGGCGTCGGCCTTGCGCGCGCGCACCTCGTCCACCAGCAGGCCGGTGAACGGATGCACCTCGACCCCGGGCAGGTGCGCGGCCGACGCGCGGAACAGCGCCACGCGCTCGTCCACCGGCAGCATCCCCGCCTTGCCGTGGGCCGCCACGACCACGGTCACGCGGTCGAACAGCCGGCAGGCGCGCTCGAGGATGTCGATGTGGCCGAGGGTGACCGGGTCGAACGACCCCGGGTACAGCACGTGCCGGCTCATGGATCCTCCCTGCGCCACGCCTCGGCGGGCTCGAGAATGGTGATCACGGTCTCGCCGTAGCGCCGCTCGTCCCGGGTGCACAGGCCCCCGGGCAGCGCCGGGCTGCGCACCCCCGTCTCCAGCACGGCGCACCGGAAGCGCGGGTGGCGCGCCAGGGCCTCGACGGCCGGCACCAGCGCCGCCGCCACGTCCGTGGCGTAGGGCGGATCGGCCAGCAGCAGCCAGGGCGCGTCGGGCGGCCGCCACGCGGCCAGCCACGCCGGCGCCTGGGCCTGCACCAGCTGCCACGTCGCCGCGTCGGCCCCGCAGGCCCACAGGTTCGCCCGGGCGGCGGCCAGGGCGCCGCGGTCGGCATCGACGAAGACCGCCCGGGCCGCCCCGCGGCTGAGGGCCTCGATGCCCAGCCCCCCGGCGCCGCAGCACAGGTCCAGCACCACGGCACCCTCGACACGATCGCCCAGGATGCTGAAGACCGCTTCCTTCACCCGGTCGGTGGTCGGGCGCACGGCGTCGCCGCGCGGCGCGTTCAGGCGGCGGCCCCGCCACTGCCCGCCGATGACCCTCATCGGCGCTCGGCCTCGCGCCGCCGTTCCCAGATCAGGCTGCGCAGCATGGCCAGCCGGGCCACGTCGCCCGCCGGTCCCTCGCCCGAGCGCAGCCGGAAATCGGCCGCCGCCGCGTACAGCCGCCGCCGGCGCCGGTGCAGGGACTCGAGCCCCGCCCAGCCCAGCTGGGCCACCAGCGGCCGCGTGCCGTCGTCCTTCTGCTGCAGCCGGTGCCGCAGCAGCTCCCAGGGCGCGTCGATCCAGATGACCACGCCCCGCGCGCGCAGGAGCGCCACCGCCTCGGGCGTCTCGACCACGCCGCCCCCGGTGTCGACCACCAGGCTGCGCTCGGGGTCCAGCGACGCCAGCGCGTCCAGCTCCATGCGGCGGAACGCCGGCTCGCCCTCGGCCGCGAAGATGGCGCGGATGGGCCGGCCGGCCCGGCTCTCCACCTCGGCGTCCAGCGACACCAGGGGACGCGACGTCGCCGCCTGCAGCAGGCGGGTGACGGTGCTCTTGCCGCAGCCCATGAAGCCCACGAACGACGTCCACATGGCCAGCATCCTAATACGGGGAACCGCCGCCGCCAAACGCGAATCGGCGGCCCCCCGTCCGGGGAGCCGCCGATCGCCTGGACCCGACCCTCGGCCTACTTGAACTTGGTCATGGCCTCGGGGTCGTAGGTGATCTCGACCTCGTCGGTCAGGTGGTCGCGCTTGAGGTAGGGCTCGTCGACGATCTTGGGCGTCACGAAGACGACCAGCTCGCGGCTCGCCTTGACGTCGGTGCTGTGCTTGAACAGGGCGCCCAGCAGGGGGATGTCCTTCAGCACGGGCACGCCGCTCTCGAGCGTGCTCTCGACCTTGCGGATCAGGCCGCCGATGATGGCGGTCTCGCCGTCCTCGACCAGCACGCGGGTGTCGGACTCGGACGTGTTGATGATCACGCCGCCCTGCACCGTCGCCTGGCTGGAGAGGTCGGACACCTCGTTATGGATGTCCAGGGTGACGTTCTTGTCCTTGTTGATGTGGGGCGTCACCCGCAGCATGATGCCGATGGTCGTCAGCTGCG
>DAOPJF010000438.1:0-2752 GCA_035399525.1 Candidatus Krumholzibacteriia bacterium
GCCGGACCAGACCTTCGGCCTCAACCGGGAGCGTGCCTCGTGGCCCGTGTCGTCCTTCGCCAGGTGAGCAAGACCTACCCCGGCGGCGTCGAGGCCGTCGCGCCCATGGACCTGGAGATCGCCCACGGCGAGTTCGCCGTGCTGGTCGGTCCCTCGGGGTGCGGCAAGTCGACGACCCTGCGCATGATCGCCGGCCTCGAGGAGGCCACCGGCGGCACCATCTCCATCGGCGACCGCGTGGTCAACGACGTCGAGCCGCGCGACCGCAACATCGCCATGGTGTTCCAGAGCTACGCCCTGTACCCCCACATGAGCGTGCGCCAGAACATGGCCTTCGGCCTGAAGATGCGCCGCATGCCCCGGGACGAGATCACCCGCCGCGTGGACGAGGCGGCCGAGGTGCTGGGCATCGCCGCGCTGCTGGACCGCAAGCCGCGGGCCCTGTCCGGCGGCCAGCGGCAGCGGGTGGCCCTGGGCCGCGCGCTGGTGCGCAATCCCGACGTGTTCCTGTTCGACGAGCCGCTGTCGAACCTCGACGCCAAGATGCGCGTGCAGATGCGCACGGAGATCGCCCGCATCCACCACCGCCTGGGCGCCACCATGGTCTACGTGACGCACGACCAGACCGAGGCCATGACCCTGGGCCAGCGCATCGTCGTGATGAAGGACGGCGTGGTGCAGCAGGTGGCGGCGCCGCTGGAACTGTACGAGCGGCCGGTGAACGCGTTCGTCGCCGGGTTCATCGGCTCGCCGGCCATGAACTTCCTGCCGGGCCGCGTGGTGCGGCAGGACGGGCTGGCCTTCGCCCCCCGGGGCGGCGCGAAGCCGCTGCCCCTGCCCGCGGGCTGGACACCACCGGCCGCCGCGGTCGACCGCGAGGTGCTGCTGGGCGTGCGGCCCGAGCACATCGAGGCCGCGGCCCCCGGCGGGGCGGCCTTCACCGCGCCGGTGCAGGTGGTCGAGGCCCTGGGCAACGAGACGCTGCTGTACTTCGACCTGGCGGGCCGCCAGGTGGTGGTGCGCGCCCCCGGCAAGGTCACGCCGGGCATCGGCCAGGAGCTGCCGCTGGCGCTGCAGCCCGGCCACATCCACCTGTTCGCCGCCGACGGGGACCGTCGCACGCTGGGCTGACGGACCGCCGCGCCGCGATTGCCGCCCGAACGCGGCGCCGGCCGTGGTATCATGGCGTCCGGACCGACATCCCGGAAGGACGCTGACCCGCCATGCCCCTGGTTCGCCCCGCCCCGCTCCTGGCCGCCCTGCTGCTTGCGGCCCTGCCCGCCGTCGCCGGCACCGGCGTGCACACGACCTACCTGTGGCACATGCACCAGCCCATCTACTGGCCCGACCAGAGCACCTGGACGCCGGGGCGCTACGAGACGGCCTATGAGACCATCACGCTGGGCCACAGCCAGAACGACGAGTTCAGCATCTTCAACTCGGACGACCGCGTGGCCGACTACCAGTGGTACCCCAAGGACGCCCTGGGCATGGTGCTGGACCTGCCCGACGCCGGGGCGCAGGTGTCGTTCGCCGGCGCGCTCATCGAGAACATCACGAGCCTGGGCAACGCGGGCTGGAACGGCGGGCGCTACGCGACCGACTGGTCCAGCCACTACCGCACGGCCATGGGCTGGACCACGTCGGCGGGCAAGCGGCGGCTCGACCCGGTCATCTCGGGATTCCACCACGCCATCAACCCGCTGCTGGACGAGAATGCCCTGGCGATGGAACTGGCCACGGCCAAGGTCATCTGGAACACCGCCTGGGGTCCGGGCGCCCCGTCGACGGGCTTCTTCCCGGCGGAGATGTGCTTCAGCGAGCGGATGATCCCCGCGCTCGTGGACGCCGGCGTGACCTGGACCATCGTGCCGGACCTGCACATCGGCCGCGCCTGCGCGGGCTATCCCTACCAGGCCAACCTCGACAACTGCGACCCGCCCAACCGGGCCGACCAGGTGAACCCGGCCCAGGCGAACTGGACCAGCCACACCATCAGCCGCGGCGTCACGCTGAAGGTGCCCTACCCCTACGGCTTCACGCCGCACCGGGCCCAGCACGTCGACCCGGACGACGGCGCGGTGTCGAGCCTGGTGGTCGTGCCGGCGGCCGACGCCATGGGCTGGGAAGAGGGCTACGGCCTGTTCGGCACCGGCGGCGTCGACGCCCTCGCGCCCTCCAACGATCCCGCGCGGCCCATGCTCGTGCTGTTCGCCCACGACGGCGACAACGCCTGGTCCGGCGGCTACAGCTACTTCCACGAGAACGTCACCCAGTTCGCCCACGCCGCCGCCGGCAAGGGCTACACGCCGACGACCGTCGAGACCTACCTGGCGCAGCACCCGGTGCCCGCGGACGACGTCGTGCACGTCGAGGACGGCGGCTGGGTGAACGCCGACGGCGACTTCGGCTCGCCCCAGTACATCAACTGGAACTGGCCGCTGGTGGACGCCTCGGGTCAGTTCGACATCGGGGGCGGCTGGACCGAGGACGAGCGCAACTGGGCGGTGCTGACCGCGGCGCAGAACCGCGTCGAGACCGCGGCGCAGATCCTCGGCACGGTCGATCCGGCCCGCGTGGTCGACCCTCTCCCGGGGGCCAACGCGGCCGAGCGCGCGTGGCACTTCCTGCTGGCGGGCTACGAGAGCGGCTACATGTACTACGGCTCGTCGCTGGACATGGAGATCAAGGCCACCCTGGCCTGCAACCGGGCGGTGGCCCTGGCCGACCCGGTGGTCGCCGGCGGCAGCGA
>DAOPJF010000439.1:0-2743 GCA_035399525.1 Candidatus Krumholzibacteriia bacterium
GTAGTCGATGCCCTGGTCGATGACCGCCTGGTACTCCTTCAGCGCCATGCCGTGCCGGTTCATCAGGTCGTAGCAGTTGCCCAGGTAGTTGTGGGTCCAGACCAGCGCCTCGAGCTGGTCGGCGCGCGAACCGGTGCTCTCGAGCTGGGCCTTGCGGAAGGCCGCCTCGGCCTTGTAGTAGTCGCCCTTGTGCAGGTAGACCTTGCCCATGTTGATCCACGACTGCACCGCGTCGGTGTACTGCTGGATCGAGGCCAGGCAGGTCTCCTCGACCAGGTCGTACAGGCCTGTGCGGAAGTACAGGCCGGCCAGCTTCTGGTGGGTCATGGCGTGGGCCGCCTCGGCGTCGGCCAGGCGCTCGCCGAAGACCCAGAACCCGCCGTGCACGATGTCCCGGTTCAGGCCCGTGATCTCGACCGCCGACGGCGTGGCGGCGGCGCCGCCCGGCTGCATGCGCTGGAAGGTGACGCCGCGGCCGAGGGTGGGCGACTGCACGTGCAGATTGTTGCCCACCGTGCAGATCAGGCGACCGTCGAAGAGGTTGCCCAGCAGCCAGCGCGGGTCGCCCACCGGCACGTTGCGGCCGGCCAGCAGGCGCTCGACGTCGGCGGGCTTGAACCCGGGGTAGTCGCCGGAGAGCATCTGGCCCAGCGACGGATCCGCCGGCACCCAGCCGATGCCCTCGAGCCAGAACTCGACGAAGACGTGGGCGCCGCCATCGGTCCAGGCGGCGGTCACGGTGCGCGCCGGGATGCCCAGCGAGCGCAGCATGGCCGTGGTCAGGATGCCGATGTGGCCGCAGTCGCCGCGCCTGGCGTCGAGCACCGAGACGGCGTCGCGCGCGTCCGGGCCGGGCGCATCGTACGCGGTGTTGGCCACCATCCAGTCGTAGATCAGCTGCGCCTGGCGCCAGGGATCGGACTCCCGGCCCACGATGCGGCGGGCTTCGTCCAGCACGCGGCCGTCGGTCTGGATCCAGGTCTCCGGGCGCGTGTAGCGCTGGTAGACCTCGGACGCGCGGTCGTAGGGCCGGATCGCCGCCGGGTCGACGGCCGGGTGCACCGGCAGACCCGTGAAGGTGAAGTCGACGTGGAAGAAGATCTGGCCGGGCGCCGTGCCGGGGGTCGGCTCGACGGCCCACTCGACGACGCGGTTGCCCGACGCGGGGTCGTCGAGGATCGCCACAGGTTCGGGGACGATGGCGTCGATGGCCACGGTCTGCCCGTGCCACTCCGGGGGCAGCGTCGCCCAGAGCACGACCTTCGCACCCTGGTCCACGGACGTCACGTGGTCGATCGCGTACCACCAGCTGCCGGTCACCGGCCCGGCCGCCGCCGCGCCCGCGGTCGCGGCGAGCCACGCCGCCGCCAGGATCATCCTGCGCATCATCCCGTCCTCCCTGGAAAAAGGGGGCGGACCGACGCGCGGCCCGCCCCCGTCGTGTCCGCGGCCTAGCGGTAGCCGAACACCACCGCGTAGATGATCAGCACGACCATGGACATGCCGATGGTCAGCGCGATGAAGCCGAACGTCTTGAGCGCCTTGACGAAGCCCTCCTGCAGGGGCTCGACCATGTGCTCCTCGAGACGGCCCTCGGCCACGAGCTGCTCGTACTCGCGGGGACGATCCTCCTTGAACTCCTCGAGCGTCATCCGGCCGGTGAAGATCACCGGGTCCATGGGGAACCGGTCGGGCCGGAAGTGCGTGTTGAAGAAGTGGATCGTGAAAATGAAGCCCGTCGCGAGCAGGGCCTCGTCCGAATGGATGATCGTCGCCACGTTGATGAACCAGCCCGGCAGCACCTTCGTGAAGACCTCGGGGAACCACAGGATCAGGCCGCTGAAGCCGATCATGGCCACGCCCCAGAACACCGCGAAGTAGTCGAACTTCTCCCAGTAGGTCCAGCGGCCGTAGCGCGGACGCTCGCCGCGGCCCACGAACCACTTGATGGTCTCGATGAACTCCTGGCCGTCGCGCTTGTTGGGGAACATGCCCTCGGCGCCGAAGACGAATTCCTTCCAGCTCTTGCCCGACAGCCGCCGGCGGTACACCAGGTCGATGATGTGGCGCGTGAAGTAGAAGAACGTCACCAGCGCGCCCATGCGGTGAAGCGTGCCGGCCGACTGGAAGCCGCCCAGGACGTGGGCCAGCCACTGGGCCCAGCCCAGGTAGCTGAACTTCAGCGTCATGCCCGTGACCGCCAGGGTCAGGAAGCTGACGATCACCAGGATGTGCAGCGTGCGCGAGAGCCGGTTGAAGCGGCGGAACTGCTTCTGGCCCGCGGCCTGCTTGCGCAGCTGGCGCGAGTGCTTCAGCGCCTGCACCGAGCGGGGGATCCACAGCAGGGTGTGGATGCCGAACACCGTGAAGGTGCCCACGAGCAGCGTCGTCATGAACAGCCACGTCCAGTAGATGAACGGGTACTTGTTCTTGTCGTGGTGCGTGGCGTGCGTCAGGTAGCCAGCGAACTGGCGGTGCGCCTGCGGATGGCACTGGGCGCAGGTGGCCACGATGTTTTCGCGCGAGAGGGTCGACTTGGGGTCGCTGGGCGGCAGCACGTTGTGCTGGCCGTGGCAGTCGGCGCAGTCGGCGGTCTCGGTGTAGCCGAGGGCGAACACCTTGCCGTGGTAGGTCTCGAAGTAGGTCTCGACGACATCCTCGTGGCAGCTGCCGCAGGCCTTGACGATGCGCAGGCGGAAGCCCTCGGCGTCGGTGCGCGCGATCTCGTGCGAGGTGTGGCAGT
>DAOPJF010000440.1:0-2741 GCA_035399525.1 Candidatus Krumholzibacteriia bacterium
GTGGGCCTGGCCGGCCGCATCGGCGCCAGCCACCTGCTGCCGGGCTTCTACCTGAACCAGGGCCTGGTGCTGCTGAAGATCAACCGGCTGGGCGAGGCGGCCTCGCTTCTGGGCAAGGGCATGCGGCTCGCGGCCAGCCTCGGCGACCGGGCCAACCAGACCCGCCTGAACCTGGCCCTCGGCAGGCTCGAGACCCTGTCGGGGCGCCTGGCGCGGGCCGAGGAACTGATCCTCGAGGGACGCGCGCTGGCCGAGGCGAACCGCTTCCTGCGCGAGGCCACCATCGCCGACGAGTACTTCGGCGACGTGCTGCTGGCGCGGGGCGACATCGACAAGGCCCGCTACAACTACGAACTCGGGCTGCAGAAGTCGGCGCGCATCGCCAGCGGCAACGACCTCGAAGCCGAGCTGACGCGGCGCCTGGGCGAGGCGCACCTCGCAGCCGGGCGCATCGACGAGGCCATCGCCGTGAGCCAGGCCGCGCTGGCGGTCTGCGAGCAGTGCGGCGAGCGCTACGAGTTGGGCTTCTGCCACGCGACCCTGGGCAAGGCCTACGCCGCGCAGGGCGACCGCCGGCAGGCCGACCACCACTTCCGCGAGGGCATCGCGACCTTCAACCAGCAGCAGCTGACGCACCTGTGGTGCCGGACCATCCTCGACTTCACCGACGCGCGGCGCGAGAACGCGACCGAGCCCGACCTGCTGCTGATGCGGCGCTACCTGATGGACGCCCAGGAGAACGGTGCCTCGACCGTCGGCGACCGCGTGCTGTGCGAGGTGCTCGACCGGCTGGCCCGCGTGCAGATCGCGCTCGGGCAGCTCGACGATGCGCTGCTGACGGTCTTCGAGTTCGAGCGCTGCGCGCTGGGCCTGGAGGACGCCCACCTGGGCCGTGCCGTGGTCGCGCTGCGGGATCGCATCGAGGCGGGCCTGCTGGGCGGCGTGCAGACGGCCGAGACCCAGCTGCAGGCCATCAGCGGCCTGCCCGGCCTGTTCAGCCGCAACGACACGGCCGTGCCGCGCAACCTCGATTCGGTCCTGGCCGGCGGCATGGACAAGGTGCAGGCCGATCACGGGTTCATCGCCATGCGCGATCCGCGCAGCGGCGAGCTCATGGTGGCCGCCCGCACGGGGCTGACCGAGAACCTGGCCGGCCAGCTGGGCCGCTGGTTCGAGGAGGAGCTCGGTTCCGGGCGCCGCAACGGCACCGCGTTCTTCTCGCGCCTGGACGCGGGCGACGACCTCGCGCAATCCGTGCCGGCGTTGCCGGCGGTCGCGCGCAGTTGCGTGTTCATGCCCATCTCGCTGCACGACCAGCGCTTCGGCCTGCTCTACCTGGGACGGGGCGCCGGGGCCGCGGGCAGCGGATTCGACCGCGCCGCCCTCGACTTCCTGGCCACGTACATGGGCTTCCTGGCCCTGTTCCTCTACGAGAAGAGCCGGGGCAGCGCGGGCGTCGAGTCGTCGCCCATCGAACGCATCGAGAGCTTCGAGAACATCATCACGCGCAACGGCCGCATGCTCGACGTGCTGGGCCTGGCGCGCAAGGTCGCGCCCAGCGACCTGACGGTGCTGCTCAACGGCGAGACCGGCACGGGCAAGGGGTTGCTGGCCTACTCGATCCACGCCCTGAGCCGGCGTGCCGACCGCCGCTTCCTGTCCATCAACTGCGCGGCCATCCCCGAGTCGCTGCTCGAGAGCGAGCTCTTCGGCCACAAGCGCGGCAGCTTCACCGGGGCCCACAGCGACAAGCGCGGCCTGCTGGCCGAGGCCGAGGGCGGCACGGTGTTCCTGGACGAGATCGGAAAGTTGCCCCTGGGCATGCAGGGCAAGCTGCTGCACTTCCTCGACACAAAGGTCGTGCGGCCGGTGGGTTCGAACACCGAGTTCACCGTCGACGTGCGCATCATCTGCGCCTCGAAGAACGACCTGCACGAGATGGCGCTGGAGGGGCTCTTCCTGGAGGACCTCTACTACCGGCTGCTCGACTTCCCGCTGGTCATCCCGCCGCTGCGCGAGCGGCCCGACGACATCGAACTGCTGGTGCGGCACTTCGTCACGCGCTTCTCCCGCGACCTGGGCGGTCCGCCGCCGGCCATCGACCGGGTGTTCATGGACCTGCTGCTGCACCACGCGTGGCCGGGCAACGTGCGCGAGCTCGAGAAGACGCTCAAGCGCGCTATCGTGCTGGCCCAGGGCGACGGCGTCCTGCGTCCGGAGCACCTGCCGCGGGCGCTCAACGCCGGCGGCCCGGCCGTGGCCGGTGCCGCCGGGCAGGTGGCACCGCTGAAGGACGCCCTGGCGGCGGTCGAATGCCGCGAGATCACCCGGGCCATGCAGGCCAGCGGCGGCAACAAGTCGGCCGCGGCCCGCATGCTGCAGATCTCCTATCCGAACCTGCTCAAGAAGCTCAAGCTCTACGGCATCGTCGCCGAGTGACGCCTGCCGGCGTCGCGTTGGCAACGATCGCGCACACGGCCCGTCCTGCCCATAAACAACATTGATACCATAACATGATGATTGGCAGTGGCTTGCGCTGGCAGCGGCGCGAGTTGTCAATCCTGTTTATAGCCGGCCGGCCAGCGGCCGCCCCGGCATCTCGAGCCGGATCGCTAAAAGGCTTGTTTGCAATAGGTTAAAAATTGTTGAACACTGCGGCAATGTGGTCCGCGACGTGCAATAGGGATCGTATCGAAGGGGTGACTTGCAGGGATCCTCTTCTCGCGAGTGCAGAAACTGCT
>DAOPJF010000441.1:0-2734 GCA_035399525.1 Candidatus Krumholzibacteriia bacterium
GGTGGCGACCAGCGCCAGCTTCAGGGTCGTCTTCATGGGGTTACCTCTCTTCGGGGTTGGCGAACGGACCCAGCGCGGTCCTGTCGACCTTGCCGGCGTCGTTCCGGGGCAATGCTTCGATCGTGACGAACTCGCGGGGAATCTTGAACTTGGCCAGGCGCTGCAGGCAATGCGCCCGCAGGTCGGCCTCGTCCAGGGCCTGGTCCGTGTTCAGGACCAGGAAAGCCCGACCCGCTTCTCCCCAGCGCGGATCGGGTATGCCGACGACGGCCGCCTCGCGGACCGCGGGATGGGCGACGAGCACGGCCTCGACCTCGGCGGGGTACACGTTCTCGCCGCCGCTGATGTACATGTTCTTCTTCCGGTCGACGACGTGGAAGAAGCCGCCGGCCGCGCGCCGCACCAGGTCGCCGGTGTGGAACCAGCCGTCGGTGATGGCTTCGGCCGTGGCCGCGGGCTTGCGCCAGTAGCCGGGCGTGACCACCTCGGAGCGCAGCCAGAGCTCGCCGACCTCGTCGTCGGCGCAGTCGCGGCCGTCCTCGGCCACCACGCGCGTCTCGATGTAGAAGTTGGGGAAGCCGATGCTGCCCGCGTGATCCACCGCGTGGTCCTGGTGCAGCGAGAAGCAATTGGGACCGACCTCGGTCAGGCCGTAGCCCTGGCGGATGAACACGCGGCGCGCGTGCCAGACGTCGATCAGCGGCACCGGCATGGGCGCGCCGCCGACGATGGCGTAGCGCAGGCTGGCCAGGTCGGTGGCGCCGAACCGCGGCTCGTCCGCCAGCATCTGCAGCATCGTGGGCACGCCGAACAGCAGGGTCACCCGCTCGCGCTCGATCAGCCCGAGGATGAGCGCGGCGTCGAAGTTCTCCAGCAGCGTATGGCTGGCCCCGCAGTGCAGGAACGGCGTCAGCAGCACGTTCCAGCCGCCGGTGTGGAAGAACGGCGCGAAGGCCAGGCTGTGGTCGGCGCTGGTCAGGTCCAGGCGCAGCTCGGTGTTGATGGCGTTCCACAGCAGCATGCGGTGGGTGATCATCGCCCCCTTCGGCACGCCGGTGGTGCCGGAGGTGTAGAGGATCATCACCAGGTCGTCCAGGTCGCCCGGGCGGTCGGCCGCGAAGGTCGCGCCGGCCTCCGCGCCGCGCACGAGCGCCGTGAGGCCGTCGAGGTCGACGGCAGGGCACGAGATGGCGCCGATCCGGTCGGCGAACTCCGCGGTGCGCAGCACCAGGGCCGGCTCGGCGTCGGCCAGGGGCACGGCCAGCTCGGGCGCGGTGAGGCGGAAGTTCAGGGGCACCAGCACGGCGCCCAGTTTCACGCAGCCCAGGAACAGGAACACGTGCTCGCAGCAGTTGCGCGCCAGCACGGCGACGCGGTCGCCGCGGCCGATGCCGTGGTCGTCCCGCAGCCAGGCCGCCACCGCGCCGGCCCGCCGGTGGGCCTCGGCGTAGGTCCACTCGCGGCCGGTGGCCTGGTCGCGCAGGAACAGGCGGCCGGGCGTGTAGTGGGCCCACTTGGCGATCCAGTCGACCTCGGGATGGATCACGCGTCGCCTCCCCTCAGCCGGTACAGCGCGGCGCCGGCGGCCACGGCCGCCAGGATGGCGACACACGCCGCCACGCCGGGATTCTCGCCCGTGGCGGCGGTGCCCGGCACGGGCAGCTTGCCGTAGTACATGGTGAAGTGGACGACGACGGCGACCGCCGCCGCGGCCATGGCGGCCACCCGGGGCGTGCGCGGCAGGAACATGCCGAACAGGATGGGCACGAACGCGGCCGAGAAGTAGGCGTACACGCCGTTCTGGGCGAAGATGGCGACGCTCAGCTTGGGGTGCTGCAGCTGGTCGCGCGACAGCACGACGGTGACCACCGCCAGCAGCATGATGGCGATGCGTCCGGCCGCCAGCATGGCGCGCTCGCGGGCCGGCGTTCCGGCGGGGGGCAGCAGGCGACCGGCCAGCGGCACGAACAGGTCCGAGGTCAGCGTCGTGGCCAGCGCCTGCACCAGGCCCTCGAGGGTGGACAGCCCGGCCGAGATCAGGCCCAGCACCACCACCAGGCCCAGCCACACGGGGAACTCATGCACCACGTAGGCGGGGATGATGCCGTCCATCTTCAGGGCCGCCCCGCCGACCGTCAGGTCGGGGAACGCCAGGCGGGCGTACAGGCCGGCGAAGACCACGGCGAAGAAGATCAGCTCGGTGACCACGCCGACCGCGAGGTAACGGTTCACGTCGCGGTCCGACTTCAGCAGCAGGCTCTTGGTGATGATGTGGGGCTGGCAGACGATGGCCACGCCGACGACCACCTGGGCCACCACGATCTCGAACCAGCTGCGGAACAGGAAGCTGCCCGGGTTGGTGGTTCCGACCAGCGCCGGGTCGATGGCCCGCAGCTTCGCCAGGAATCCGTGCACGCCGCCGGCGAAGTGCTCGTGGCCCGAGCCCAGCAGCACGAACGCCACCACCAGCATCAGCGCCGCCTGCACGGTGTTGGTGTAGACCATGCTGTTGGCGCCGCCGAACATCATGTACCCGAACACGAACACGACGATGCCCACGAGCGCCGCGGTCTCGCCGACGTCCAGCGTCCTGCTGAGCACCTTCACCAGGCCGACGACGATCAGCACGATGAACGTGATCAGCAGCAGCGACAGCACCGCGAAGAACAGGGCGAAGCCGCGGCTGCGGTAGCGCGTGCCCATCCACTGGGCCAGGCTCAGGGCCTTGACGCTG
>DAOPJF010000442.1:0-2733 GCA_035399525.1 Candidatus Krumholzibacteriia bacterium
CTTCGAGCACTGGCTCGAGCCGGTCGTCGCGGGCGGCCACGGCGCCGCGGCGGCGCGCGGCGCGGCCGAGGCGGCCCACGGCGCGGCGGCGGCCCACGGCGCCCACGACACGACCATGGAGTGGATCCTGGCCGGCTCGTCGCTGGCCTGGGGCGTCATCGGCCTGCTGCTGGGCTGGTTCGTCTACACGAGGCGCCTGAACGTGGCCGAGGCCGGGCGGAGGTTCGCCGGCGGCTTCGTGCACCGGGTGCTGGAGAACAAGTACTACGTGGACGAGGCCTACGAGGGCGCCTTCATCCGGCCCGGGTACCGGCTCAGCCGGACCGTGCTGTGGAAGGGCGTCGACGCCGGGCTCATCGACGGCGTGCTGGTCAACGGGTCGGCCCTGGTGGTCGGCGTGGTGGCCTCGATCCTGCGTCTGTTCCAGAACGGGATGATCCGGTTCTACGCCTGGTCGATCACGATCGGGCTCGCGGTCTTCGTCCTGTACCTCAAGTTCTCGGGCTAGGAGGGAACCGGCTTGTCGTTCATCACCGACCATATCCTGACCTGGGTGACCTTCCTGCCCCTGTTCGGGTCGCTGCTGCTGTGGACCGTCGTGCGGCGCGACCTGCACGCGCGGGTGCTGGCGCTCGCGGTCGCCCTGGCGGACTTCGTGCTGTCGCTGCACCTGTGGTTCCACTTCGACGCGGCCGACGGGGCCGACCAGTTCGTCGAGAAGGCGGCCTGGCTGTTCGACGGGAAGATCAACTACCACCTGGGCATGGACGGCATCAGCCTCGTGCTGGCGCTGCTGACGACCTTCCTGGGGCCCATCGTCGTGCTGTCGACCTGGAACGCGGTCACCGACCGGGTGAAGTCGTTCCTGGGCTTCCTGCTGTTCCTGCAGACGGCCATGCTGGGCACCTTCTTCGCCCGGGACATGCTGCTGTTCTACGTGTTCTGGGAGGCCATGCTCATCCCGATGTACTTCATCATCGGGATCTGGGGCGGCCAGCGGCGCGTCTACGCCGCGGTGAAGTTCTTCATCTTCACCATGGTCGGCTCGGTGTTCATGCTGGTGGGCATCCTGTGGATGTATTTCCAGGCCGGCGGCATGGGGCTGGACCAGTTCCTGGCCCTGGACCTGCCGCGGCAGGCGCAGCTGTGGCTGTTCGCCGCCTTCATCCTGGCCTTCGCCATCAAGGTGCCGGTCTTCCCGCTGCACACCTGGCTGCCCGACGCCCACGTCGAGGCGCCCACCGCCGGTTCGGTCATCCTGGCCGGCGTGCTGCTGAAGATGGGCACCTACGGCATGCTGCGCTTCGCGATGCCGCTGTTCCCCGAGGCGGTGACGGCCTTCGCGCCGGTGATGAGCATCCTGGCGGTGATCGGCATCGTCTACGGCGCCCTGGTGGCGCTGGTGCAGCCGGACGTCAAGAAGCTGGTGGCCTACTCGTCGGTCAGCCACCTGGGCTTCGTGGTGCTGGGCCTGTTCTCGCTGACGCCCCTGGGCGTGGCGGGCGGCCTGTTCCAGATGCTGGCCCACGGCCTGTCGACCGGCGCGTTGTTCCTCCTGGTGGGCGTCGTCTACGAGCGCCGCCACACCCGCGAGATCGCCGAGTTCGGCGGCCTGGCGCACCAGATGCCCGTCTACGCGACGGTGTTCATGATCGCCACCCTGGCCTCGGTGGGCCTGCCCGGCCTGGCGGGCTTCGTGGGCGAGTTCATGATCCTGTTCGGTACCTTCTCGAGCACGACCCTGGGCCACAGCCGGGTGCTGGCGGCCATCGCCGCCACGGGCGTGGTGCTGGGCGCCATCTACATGCTGTGGATGTACCAGCGCGTCTTCTACGGCAAGCTGTCGAACGAGAAGAACAAGGGCCTGCCCGACCTGAGCGCCCGCGAGCTGGTCGTGCTGCTGCCCCTGGTCCTGTTCATGTTCTGGCTGGGCGTGCGTCCGGGCCTGGTGCTCGACCGCGTCGGCCCCAGCATCGAGCGCGTGCTGGCGCCCCTCGGCGTCGAGGCGGCCCCGCACCAAGGCATCGACCTGCATCACGCCTTCGGCGACGGCCACTCGCCTTCGCAGGCTGTCCAGGAAGGGGAGGCCCACTGATGACCCGTTTCGAAGTGCCCTTCACGCCCGAGGCCATGGGCGCCCTGCTGCCCTACCTCGTCGTGGCGGCAGGCGGCCTGCTGGTGATGCTGGTCGACGCGTTCGTACGCACGCTGAAGAAGGACCACCTGTCCTACCTGACGCTGTGCGTGCTGATCGTGACGGTCGTCGTGCAGATCGCCGTGGTGCCGCCCGAGGGCGCCATCCTCGGCGGCATGCTGCTGGCCGGCAGCTGGGCGCGGTTCTTCACCTTCCTGTTCGCGGGCATCGGCGTGATGACGACGATCTTCGCCACCGGGATCTTCGACCGCGACGCCCGCTACCGCCCCGAGTTCTACCCGCTGCTGCTGTTCAACATCCTGGGCATGATGGTGCTGGCGGCGGCCAACGACCTGATCGCCGTGTTCCTGGGCCTGGAGACCATGAGCCTGGCCACCTACGTGCTGGCAGGCGGCGTGCGCGGCAACGTGCGCAGCAGCGAGGCCGGCTTCAAGTACCTGGCCCTCGGCGGCTTCTCGTCGGCCTTCCTGCTGATGGGCATGGCCCTGGTCTACGGCTACGCCGGCGGCACCGGCTTCGCGGCCATCCGCGCCGCGGTGGTCGAGGGCGGCGGCCACGGCACGCTGCTGCTGCTGGGC
>DAOPJF010000443.1:0-2731 GCA_035399525.1 Candidatus Krumholzibacteriia bacterium
CCGGCGGGCCCGCATCCAGGGCGCGCCGGGGCGCCCACGGACCGGGGCACCGCGCCCGCTCATGCAAGGACCAAACCGGGTGGCGGGACTGTCCCGGACGATCCTGACAACCAGTAGTCAACAAAAGCCTTGTCGGCGCCGTGCCCCCGGGGCCCGCCGCGTTCGGGGTCGGCCGCGCTTGCGGCCGGGGGTGGAAATCCTTTCCCTGTGTGAACGCGTACCGGCCACCGCAGCCCCGCCTCGACCCACCGCTTCCCGGCGCGCGCGGACACCCCGCAGCCTGCGTCATTTCTCACGGATGAGACCACCCACCGTTGTCAGATCGGCGGCAATCCTCTGACCCAGAGAGGTGGTCCGACATGAGACAGCAAGTTCCCAACTACATGAACACGATGGTCACGAGCACGCGGGACGCGTTCTGCGACATCCTGCACAATCCCAGCCTGTGGTCCGACAAGATCATCAAGGAGACCCTGAACCGGACGGGCGGTCACCCCTTCAACATCCAGGACGTCCAGATCCTGGTGAAGGACTACCTGACCGTGCTGGCGGAGAACATCCGGCGCGGCGAAGACCTGTAGGCTCCGCCGGCACGCGCGATCGTGGGTGGTGACTCGTTCCTGAACCGGATTGCCGCCGATCGCAGCATCGCACGATCGCCCGGCCGGCGCCGCGGGACCCGCGAGGAGGGTGCGGCATGGAAATCACGTCATCGAGCGTTTCGGTGTACGAGGTCGTGCTCGACCTGCGCGAGTGGCGCGGGCTTTCGACCGGGTCGACGCCCGCCTTCGTCGAGGCCCTCTGCCGCTTCATGCCCACGACGGCGCGCCACGAGTGCGCGCCCGGCCGGCCGGGGGGCTTCCACGAAGAGCTGCGCAAGGGCACGAACTTCGCCCACGTGATCGAGCACGTGCTGCTCGAGCTGATCCACCTCGCCGATCCCGACGGCCGCGAGTTCACCGGCTGGACGCGCGACCTGGGCGGCGGCACCTACCGCATCCATTTCGGGGCGCCCGACTTCCTGACCGGGCGGCTGGCGCCCATTCTCGCGGTCGACATCGTCCGGCGGCTGCATCGGGGGGACCATCCCGACCTGCACGAATACCTCGAACGGATGCGCGACCCGCTGGCCTGGTTCACCGGGGTGCACGGCGGGGCCGATGCGGCGACGCGGCGCCGGTTCGAGCTCATCCATGCACTCGAGGAGGAGGAAGCCGCGGCCAACGCCGATCCGCCGCCGCCGCTGGCCCGTTGGCAGCACGAGGCGCTGGCGGCGGTGTTCCGGCGCGTCGAGCCGCGGCTGGGCGAGGTCGACCGGACCTGGCGCGAGGCGTTCGTCACCTTCGGCGGCGAGTTCGCCCGCGGCATCGTCGACAAGGTCGAGCTCCTGAACCCCGACCGCTTCCTGGCGGCCCTGCTGGCGGCCGACGTGCCGGCCTACATCGACGGCGTGTGCGGCCTGAGCCGCATGCTGCGCGGCCTGCGCATCCCGCCGAACTTCGTGACGCACGCGGCCTGGCTGTACAAGAACGCCCTGCAGCTGGCGGTGCTCGAATCCATGGCCGACGAACCGCGGGCCCTGGCCGCGGCCATCTCCGACCTGGATGACCTGTACCAGAACGTGCTGCACGCGGTGGAGACCGGCTTCGCCGACGGCGAGCCTGCGGCCTGCGACGCGGCCGAGCCCGCGGTGCGCGAGTTCCGCGCGCGCCACGTGCGGCCGGCCCACGTGCTGGTGGTGGACGACGACGCCATGGCCCGGCGGGCCGTGCGGGACATCCTCGAGTACCGCGGCATCGCCACCCTCGGCGCGCGCGACGGCCTGTCGGCCCTGCGCACCCTCGCCACCCGCCGCTTCGAGATCTCGGCCGTGCTGCTGGACCTGGTGCTGCCCGGGCTGGACGGGCGAGCCGTCTGCCGCCGGGTGCGGGACAGCTACCCCGAGGTGCGCATCATCCTGTCGAGCGGCTACCCGCTGGACCAGGAGACCGAGCGCTGCCTCGAGGCCCACGAGGTCTGCTTCCTGGCCAAGCCGTTCGACAGCGCACGGCTGATCGCGACGGTCCGCGACCTGCTGGACGCCGAGCACCTGGACAACCACGCGGCCCGGGGCTGAGCCCGGGCTTCCGCGCACCGCCGGCACCTGCTACCTTCGGCGCGTCCCGTCGCGGCTTCTTTCCCGTGCCCGGAGGATCGCCAAGTGCCCATCGGTCGCCTGCGCCTGCTCGTGATGGCCGGTGCGGCAGCGTGCGCGCTCGCGTCGGCCCCGGCGGCGGCGGACGAGGTCGCCGTGGCGGTGGCCAGCAACTTCGCCGGAGCGGCGGCCGACCTGGCCGCGCGCTTCGAGGCGGCGACCGGGCACCAGGTCGCGCTGTCGCCCGGGTCGACGGGCCGCCACTCCAGCCAGATCGCGGCCGGCGCGCGGTTCGCCGTCTTCCTGGCCGCCGACGCGGCGCGGCCCGCCCGCCTCGAGGCCGAGGGACGGGCCGTCGCCGGCAGTCGCTTCACCTACGCCGTGGGACAGCTGGTGCTGTGGAGTCCCGATGCGGCGCTGGTCGACACCGCGGGTGCGGTCCTTGCCGGCCGTGCCTTCGCGCACCTGGCCATCGCCAACCCCGACCTGGCGCCCTACGGCCAGGCCGCGCGCGAGGCGCTGACGGCCCTCGGCCGGTGGGATGCGCTGCAGCCCCGGATCGTGCGCGGCGAGAACATCGGACAGGCGTTCCAGTTC
>DAOPJF010000444.1:0-2730 GCA_035399525.1 Candidatus Krumholzibacteriia bacterium
CGACCGCGTGGCTCACCGGTACGCCCCGCTCGCCGAGCAGCGCCGTGACCTCGCGCAATCCCGGCTCCATGGCGTTCACGTCATCGTTGCGGAAGAAGATCTCGCAGACAGCCAATGCGACCACTCACTCCGTTGCCGACAGGTACGACCCGGCCCGGGACACGCGTTTCCGCAGGATAGCGCGCACCCGGGCATCGGGCCACCGGACATTGCTCATGGGACCTAGCGGGCACTCTTGCGCACCACCTCGATCACCAGCTTCACCTGCTCGTCCGTCAGGTCGCCGTGCATGGGCAGCGAGACGATCTTGTCGGCGATGCCGCAGGCCACCGGGAACTGCTCGGCCTTGTAGCCCAGCGCGGCGTAGGCCGGGGTCACGGGCAGGGGCACGGGGTAGTGGATGCCGCAGCCGATCTCGTTGTCCGACAACGCCTTCATGACCTCGTCGCGGTTGTTGACCTGGATCACGTAGAGGTGGAACACGTGCCGGGTGTCGGCCCGGGTGACCGGGGTGACGCAGGCGCCCTTGAGGCCGGCCGAGTAGGCGGCGGCCGCGGCGATGCGCTTGTCGGTCCAGGCGTCCAGGTGCTTCAGCTTCACCGACAGCACCGCGCCCTGGATGCCGTCCAGGCGGCTGTTGGTGCCCACCACGTCGTGGCGGTAGCGCACGTTCGAGCCGTGGTCGCCCAGCTTGCGCACGGCGACGGCCAGCTCCTCGTCGTCGGTGGTCACCGCGCCGGCGTCGCCGTAGGCGCCCAGGTTCTTGCCGGGGTAGAAGCTGTAGCAGGCGATCCTGCCGAAGGTGCCGGCCTTCTTCCCCTTGTAGGTCGCGCCGTGGCTCTGGGCGCAGTCCTCGACCACGATCAGCTTGTGCTTGTTGGCGATGGCCATGATCGGATCCATGTCCGCCGGCTGGCCGTACAGGTGCACCGGCACGATGGCCTTCGTGCGGGGCGTGATGGCCGCCTCGATCTTCGCCGGATCCAGCGTGTAGGTCACCGGGTCGCAGTCCACGAACACGGGCGTGGCGCCGGTCCAGCTGACGCCCTCGGCCGTCGCGATGAAGGTGTTGGCCGGCACGATGACCTCGTCGCCGGGGCCGAAGCCCAGGGCCTGCATGGCCAGCCACAGGGCGTCGGTGCCGTTGGCCAGGCCCACGCAGTGCTTGCGGCCGCAGTAGGCGGCGAACTCGCCCTCGAAGCTGCGCGAGTTGATGAACGCGCAGCTCTCGATGACCTTGCCGATGGCCTCGTCCATTTCGGCCTTGATGCTGTGGTACTGGGCCTTCAGATCGACGAACTGAACCTTCATGCCTGGCGCTCCTGGTCGGGTCGTTCGGCGCCGGCGGGGGTCGCCGGCGCGCGCGGAAGGCGGGCTCGCCCCGCCTCCCTGAATTATGATTCCCGGGCAGGGATCGACCAAGCAAGAATCCGGTTAAGTGCTTTCTCGCCGCCCAGCTATACCGGAGTGTCACGCCCCGGCAGGCCCGGCTCGCCCCGGCCGCCGAGGTGTGCTACCATGGGCGGGTCGCCCCTGCGACCCCGGACCCCGAGGACGAACCGCATGCGCCGCATCCTGTTGATCTGCCTGGCCCTGGCCGCCTTGGCCACGCCCGCCCACGCCGCCGTGCGCCACGCCGCCGGCACCCGCGACACCAAGCCTGCCGATGCTGCGGCTGCGGCCGCCCCGGCCGCGGTCTTCGACTGCGCGGGCCGCGACACCCTGGACCTCGTGCCGGGGTTCGCCGCGACCCTGGCCGACACCACGGCCGGGGCCTCGCTGCTGGACGCCTACGCCTGCCGCGCCTGGCCCGAGACCGGCCCCGAGCACATCTACCGCCTCGAGGTGGCCGCCGACGTCGAGTTCGCCGCCACCATCCTGCCGGCCCACCCCTGGCTGGACCTGGACCTGTACCTGCTGGACGGCTGCGACACCGAGGCGTGCGTGATCGGCGAGAATATCAGCCTGGCCGCGAGCCTCGGGCCGGGCACCTACTGGCTGGTGGTCGACGGCTACGGCGCGTCGACCGCGCCCGACTCGACCAAGGCGGGCCCCTACACCCTCGAGTTGGCCGCCCGCGCCCCGGGCCTGCCCGACGAGGCCTGCACGGGCGCGGCGACCGGGGACCTGCGGTGCGACATCGGCACGACGTTCACCGAGAGCGGCTCGCTGTTCGGGGCGACGGACCTGGTGCGCTCATACGACTGCAACCCGTTCCTGGCGCGGGCCGGCGAGGCCTGGTTCGCCGTGCGCCTGCTGCCGGGCCAGGCCCTGACGGCGACGACGACGAGCGTGGCCGATTCGCTGGACGCGGTGCTGTGGCTGTTCGCCGGCTGCGGCCCCGACGCGCAGTGCCTGGCCTCGGCCGACCAGCGCACCGCGGGGCAGCCCGAGACCCTGTCCTGGCAGAGCGCGGTGGCCGAGACGCTGACGGTGTACCTGGCGGTCGACGGCGCCCGGGCGCCGGCCACCCCGACGGCGGGAAGCTGGGAGTTGGGCGTCACCTGCGGCACCGAGGTGCCGACGGGGCGCACCACGTTCGGGGGGATCCGGGCGCTGTTCCGCTAGCGGCGGGGTTGACCCCGCCCCCGCCCCCCGCTAGTGTACCGGGCGCCACGCAGGCCCCCAGGCGGGCAGCCCGCACGCGCTCTATCATCGACAACGCATCCCGTCCGCCCGACGCGATCGACCACGGAAGGTGACCGCCCATGGCCGCACCCCGGACCCAGC
>DAOPJF010000445.1:0-2725 GCA_035399525.1 Candidatus Krumholzibacteriia bacterium
GTGTTCCCGGTGGACGTGCCGCCGTTGCGCGACCGGGCCGCCGACATCCCGCTGCTGGTCGAGCACTTCCTGGCGCAGCTCGGCCGCCGCGACCAGCAGCTGCCGGGCGGCACGCTGCGCCGCCTGCAGGCCCACGGCTGGCCGGGCAACGTGCGCGAGCTGCGCAACCTGGTCGAGCGGGCCCACATCCTGGCGGGCGCGGGGCCCATCACCGACGAGCACGTGGTGTTGGACGTGGCGCGGCCCTCGCGGGCGTCCGCTGCGGCCGCCGGCGGCGCCTCGCCCGAGGACCTGAACCTGGACAACAACGCGCGCCTTCTGATCACCACGGCGCTGAAGCGGGCCGCGGGCAACAAGAGCCTGGCGGCGCGGCTGCTGGGCATCACCCGGCGCACCCTGTACTCGCGCATGAAGCTGCTGGGCATGGCCGAGGACGAGGAATGACGGCAGGAGCGCTCCTGTACCTGGGGGTACGCAGGTGCCGCCGCAGGGGCGTCGAGGGGGGCGCCGAGCGGGGCAGGCTTGGCCGTAATGTGCATGATGACAATATCTTGTACTGTCATGGCGGGGCCCTTGGGGCTGGCACGCCTCCTGCAGACCTGCGACGGCAGCCCGGCAGGCCGGGACGGGGTCGGAGGACAGAGGACGGGGATCATGCCTGACACCATGAAGCACAACCGCGAGCACCTGCGCCGGCGCGCCCTGGGGGCGCTGCTGGCCGGTGCCGTCATCCTGGCCGTCCTGCCGCCGTCCGCAGCCCGGGCCCAGATGGGCAACGACGCCGTGGCCGCCTACATCGCGCGCACCGACGAGCTGGTGGAGTGGGCCGCCGACCTGGTCGGCGAGACCGACAGCGGCACCGCGCGCACCGTGCTGTCCCAGGCCAGCGACATGAACCGCCGCGCCGAGGCCGAGCTGGGCCGCGGCCGCGCGGCGCAGGCCATGAACCTCGCCCGGCGGGCGCGGGCCGCGCTGTGGCACTCGGTCAAGCTCGCCCGCGAGGCCATGGGCCTCGAGGAACGCCTGCGTCTGCGGGCCGAACGCTACCTGGACCTGCACCAGGAACTGAGCGAGCGTGCCCGCGACGCCGGCAACGAGGAAGCGGTGCAGCTGCTCGGCCGCGCCGAGGACCAGGCCCGCCGTGCCCGCGAGGCGCACCTGCAGGGCGACCTGCGCCTGGCCTGGCAGATGTTCGAACGCGCCGAGGAGATGACCCAGCGGGCGGCGCGCCTGATCGCCGACGGCGGCGACCCCGAGCGCCTGCAGGCCGAGATCGAGCGCACCGCGGCCCTCATCGAGCGGGCCCGCGAGGCCCAGCACGGCGAAGGCACCGCGACGGTCCGCCGCCAGCTGGCCGAGGCCGAGGAGGCGCTGGAGCGGGCGCGCAGCTACCTCGACCAGGGCGACACCGGACGCGTCCTGCACATGACGACGCTGGCCCGGCGGCTGGCCCTGGCCGCCTTCGACAGCAGCGCGCCGGCCCCGGTCACGGCGGCCGAGCGCCAGATCGAGCGGTTCGACGAACGCATCGCGGTGGTGGGCGGGCGGGTGGCCGAGGCCGGCAACGATCGCGCCCGCGGGCTGCTGGACCAGGCCCGGGGGCACCGGGAGCGCGCGGGCCGTGCCCTGGCGGCCGGTGACCCCGAGCTGGCGCTGCGCGAGATCCGGACCGCCCACGATCTGTTGAACCAGGCCGACACCATGCTGCGCTGAGCGGGGACCTTGAGACGACTGATCGTCATCCTGCTGTGCGGAAGCGGACCGCTGCTGTGGTCCGCTTTCGCCATGGCGGGCGACCACGGCAGCGACCGCTGGCAGTGGGAGGCGGCCACCGGCTTCGACGGCACGATCCACACCTACGCGCTGGCCGTCGACGACACCACCGAGACCATCTCCGAGTTCATGGTCGAGACGGCGCTCGAGGGCCGCTCGGCCCGCGGCGCGGCCCACCGCTGGCGCCTGCGGGCCGATCTCGCTGCGGGCACCGAGCTCTTCCGCCAGCGGCTGGACGCCGAGTGGCGCGTTGCCGGCGAGGGCGGCCGCACGCCGCTGCGCCTGGACGCGCTCGTGGCGGCGCGCCAGTATCGGCGCGACACCGAGTACGTCTACTCGAGCGACAACTGGGAAGGGCGCCTGGACGCGCGCCTGCAGCCGCTGGCCTGGCGCCGATCGCTGCTGGAGCTGCGCGGGTGGGGCGCCCTGCAGGACTACCGCACGCCGTCGACCCTGGAGGTGGACCAGCGGCAGGCGGGCGCGGGCGTCTACCTGCGCTCGCGCGAGCTGCTGGACGGCTGGTGGTCGGCGGGCCTGACGGCGGTCCACCGCGACTACCCCGACACCACCGCCATCAACCGCGACCAGTACGGCGTCGAGGGCGACTTCGACACCGGCAGCCTCGACGACGGCGGCGTGCGCATCCACCACAAGACCGAGCGCCGCGTCATCGCCGACGAGTCCGCCCGGCCTTCGGCCTGGTCCCACTGGACCGACGTGGCGGCGTCCGTGCCGGCCAACGGCGGCCGCGTCGTGGCCGAGCTGCAGAGCGAGATCTGGCAGTACGACGAAGAGGACGAGGCCTGGTTCGATTCGTGGCGGCTGGACGGCCTGGTGGGCTACCGCTGGGGCGACCTGCTGGCCGCCGAGTGGCTGGTGGGCCTGGCCGCCGAGCGGCTGGACGCGGGCGACAACCCCGACACCTACCAGCAGTGGGGGCTGCGGGCCGGGG